>DYSA01000591.1 GCA_020726425.1 Fibrobacter succinogenes
AGTTTGAACTCGATCCGGCGAATCGCTCCTTCGAGAAGTTCTTCGTCGAACCCTTTTTCGATCTCAGCCTTCAGTGTTTCATTGATCAGTTTGACGATGGCATCTTTTTTGTCGATGGTAGTTTTAGACAATCCCGCCGAGAAAAATGCGTTGGCAAGATCGTTGTCGTAACCGCACATGTCGTCAAGATCTTCGCCCAAGCCCGAATCGATCAGTGCCCGTTTAAGTGGAGCCGATTCGCCGTTGAACAGGTAGCGAGTGATAATGTCACAAACCAAGCCCTCTTCGCCGTCCAGCGTTCCCGGCCACATCCAGTTGAGAAGAATCGTACAGGTTCCGTCGTTTTCTGCCGGAGCCGGAGCGGTGATCTCCATTTCGCGGGGAGCATCCCATTTTGCCTGAGGTTTCACTTCGGAATCGACATCGCGGTGAGTGAAATCCTTGAGGAAATTGTCCTGAATGTAGGTGAGCGTCTTTTCAGAAGGAACATCGCCGTAGAGAATCATGAACGAGTTCGACGGATGATAATACTTTGCGTGGAACTCTTTGAACGCTTCGTAGGTGAGATCGGTGATATGTTCCGGTTCGCCGCCGGACTCAAAGTAGTAGGTTGTTTCAGGAAGCAGTCCCGACAACATTTTGCGCGCTACGTGACTGTGGAAATCCGAAAAGACCCCTTTCATTTCGTTGTAGACGATCCCTTTAATCGAAACCGGATCTTCAGGATTTTCCACATCGAAATGCCACCCTTCCTGACGGAATGTGTCCGGCGTGAGAAGCGGATTGAACACTGCATCACAGTAGATATCAACGAGATTGAAATAATCTTTTTCCACCTGCGAAGCTACCGGATAGAGCGTGCGATCCGGGTAGGTGATCGCGTTGAGGAAGGTCTGCATCGAACTTTTGAGCAACTCTTTGAATGGATCCTTAAGCGGATATTTTTTTGATCCCGCAAGAACCGAGTGTTCCAGAATGTGCGGCACACCGGTGTTGTCTTCCACGGGGGTTCTGAACGCACAGCAGAACAGATTATTGCGGTCGTCGTTGTAGAGATGAATCACTCGAGCACCGGTCACATCGTGAGTGAACTGATACGCCACGGTGTTGAGTTCGTGCATCGGCGTGACTGATTCAAGGGTAAATCCGGCAAACTTTGTTCCGGCGGAAATATTCTGTTCTATCATCGTTTCCTCGTTTCTTTCTTCTTTTTATAGCAATGAAAGATATATCACGACTCACCGATTCATCGATACAACGATGCATCAAGAGAAAACGACCATGAGATTAAACGACGAAACGAATTTACGCTGGATATACTCAAGATAAACGGACGATTCCGGAGATTATTTGAAAATTTCTACAGGATACACGAATGATTCCAAGAGCGAATGGATGATTCTCGAGATATTTGAACCGTTCCGAGGCTGGACGTGTAATTCCGATTCTATTTCCGTTGCGTTTGAAAACCTATTATCTTCATCCTAATGGTCAAGGTCAGCACCTGGAGCAAATTTCCAGTTAAACCATCTTCCTCGTGAATAAATTTCAATCCTCTGGGAATATTGTTGTTTTGATTATGCATGACTACTTACTGAAAATCGGGAAAATACGACATACGAAAGTATCGTGTGGTAAAGGTTCGTACGCGCAATGCTGAAAACGTTGGGAGTATTCTAATTTCCTTTGGTCAGAAGATTGTGTTTGCATCCGATTCGTA
>DYSA01000592.1 GCA_020726425.1 Fibrobacter succinogenes
TAAAGGAATTTTGTATGAAAGCTAGTGTAGACGCAGATCTTTGTATTGGTTGTGAACTTTGTGCTGGAACAGTACCAGATGTATTCTCTATGAATGGCTCTGTTGCTGAAGCAATTTCTGGTGATGTTCCTGCTGATCTCGAAGAAGAAGTAACTGGTGCTTGTGAAGAGTGTCCGGTTGAAGCAATCTCTGTAAACTAAGAGTTTGCTTCATCATTTCTGAAAGGGTTGTCTCAATGAGATGACCCTTTTTTGTTGGTAAATTTGTGGCAAAAGCTATTTTTCATCCCGATAAATCAATTTAAGGAGATACGTATGTCATGGACTCAAGATCAACTTGCCGATTCTGTACACGAATTCAGTAAACAGACCGCATCAGTGCAAGATGCAATTGCCGATACTATTAACTCGTTCTGTTCTTACGAAACATACCTCGATTCCGTTACTATGCGCGCTCGAGCTTTGAAAAATACCGAAGCGGGCCAGAACCTTCTTGCCACCGCAATACAGAAATTCCCCGTTACTCTCAGTTCCGAAGAGGTTACGGTTCATCTCGATGATCTAAAATCATACGGAATCGTGATCACCGCTGGTGGCGAAGGTGAACGACTCAAGGTTTCTCTTATGGAACAGGGATTTACCGCCGAACAACTCGCTGATTTTACCAAGGCTACATGGCCACTTCCCGATTTCTACGAAGGATTCGGGGCACTTCAGATTAATCTCGCACTTTTGGCGCGGCTTTCACAGAAAATCGGTTTTGATATTCCCGTGATCGTGACCACCGGCCCGGCGAATACTGATACGGCGCGAGTGATCCCCGCGATTATCGAAAAAGCTCAGGGCTTTGGACTCAAGAACATTCGGATTATCGCTCAGGATGAACGACTTCACCTTACCGAAGAGAGCCAAATCGCGTGGATTGAAGAGGATGGGAAGATTGCCCTCGCCACAAATCCCGATGAAACCGGCGGCCCGTTGATGAAACTTCTCGAAGAAGATGCAAGTGGTGTTTCGCCTCTTGCGTGGATCGAATCTCTCGGAGCTTCGCGGATCATGGTGCTTCAGGGAACCGCAGTTTACAATCCACTTCTCATTGAACAGATCGCGTCGGCGGGGAAACAGTTCGACGGTATGGGAATTGGTATCAGCCGTTCCGCATTTCCGGCAAGTGATCCCTACGGAACATTCGTTACCGTCTCTGATGAAGATGGCGACCAGCTCAAGATTATTGAAAAGAACGTGCGCAACAGTGACACGGAATCGCTTACCGACCAGAACGGGAAGTTCCTTCCGTTTAACACCGGATTTTATGCGTTCACCACGGAACTTCTTAAAAACAACCCCCTTCCCGATTATGCGTCTCCCGTGAAAATCATTTTCCCGGGCTATGAAAATGCGGAAAAAGTGGGCTATGCGGCAACTGATGTGATCGCTCCGGCGGAAAAAGCGGGCGTACTCACGATTCCCGAGTCTGATTTTGCGGTGATCAAGACGGCTGCTGATCTTCCGGTGCTTACCGTGGCGGCGAACAAGTTTAATTTGGTTCAGTTCTGTAAATAAGAATCAAAATTTGATTCAAACAAATTGGGCGAACGTGCATGTTCGCCCTTTTTGCATTCCCGATCTCCCATCGCTGGACGGATTCCACCTAATATCCTCATGGATTCCACCTAATATCCCCATGGATTCTCCATGGGCTGATTTTGGGTCGTC
>DYSA01000065.1:0-2852 GCA_020726425.1 Fibrobacter succinogenes
AGTAGTATAAATCTCATTTCCCTTGACCGCACTACCCAAACCAGAATGAGTATAGTCACCTTCGAGATTCTGTCGATGTCCGGGACTATCGAGCCAACCTTGCATCGCAACTCCTTCGTCATTGGTTCCGCCTTGCATCGCGCAGTTTTCGGAACTTGAGGTAAAGGTCAGGAATGTATGAATTGAATCTATTCGTTCTGAAAAACCACCATGTCCAAACTCGACTTCACCTTTTGCCATGCGTTCGCTGTGCTTTCGGGCAATTTCACACATATTATCGTTTTTTATAAGTGCCGTTTTCCCAATAGAAACACGGTGACTATTCACACTGTTAAATAAACTTTCTTCAAAATTGGGGATATCATAAATCTTTTCATGAAACGCAGTGCAGGACACAAATAGAAGTGCCTGACAAACGAAAATTGATAATTTCATATTCCACCAATGTTTGTTAAAGTAAAACAGCCCTCTCAGAATATCCAAGAGAGCTGAAGTATTCGATCATCGAAAAGCACTTATTTGGTCAATGTAACATAGTCGCCGTTGTCGCAACCTTCATGTTTAACTCCAGCGACATAAATATTTTGAACATCACGATCGCCACTCCAAGTAAGTGTTGCTTCACCTGCACTGTTCGTTAAAACATCTTTGGTGAATCCACCTGAGTTGATACAGGCACTCACTTTTACACTGCTTCTGGCAGAACCATCAGGGTAAATGACCTTGACAGTACATTCACCTGCCGAAATTGAAGTAACAAAACAGAGACCGGCGACAAGAGCAATAAGTTTTTTCATACTTGCTCCCTTTCTACATAAAAAAGTTAAACAGAGTAATCTTCTTGATCACTCTAAAACCATTTAAGGGAGTGACCGAAATTTTTAAAAGAGAAATTGTTAATTTTTTGTACGTCTGAATACGCACGATTCTGTGAATCATGGATCGGCGAACTCGATTTTGATTTGGAAAGATGACGGGAAAGTTTGTGGAAATTGATCATGGCTGATTTCCTGTTGAAAGTAGATGAGAATAGTACTATGAAAAACGAGAGGATTCTACCGCAAAATGTTACGAATCGAGGTACTGATTGCGAAAAAGGCACCCCCGAAGAGATGCCTTTGAAATTGCCACTCATTTTAGGCATTACGCTACCGATTTGCAGGTACAAATGTCTCTATCGTTTTACCTTTGCGTTCTATAACGATGATACCATTTTCCAAAGCTCGCTGTTTCAGATCGTCAGAAAAGTAGAATGACGCCAGTGCATAGTGATGATTATAACCGGTGTATTCAGTATATAGTTTTTCAAAATTTTCTTTTTTACTCTTGAGTAGACGATTCAGATCTTTTTCGTGAGCTTTGTATTTTGTTTCGATAATCGCGACATCTTTACCATTGATCAGAACAATGTCAAATTCATCTTCCACACCATTACGGCGACGGCTGCAATTCTTATCGGCGTAGTCGTAGTGTACTCCCGCAAGTTCCAGTTTGTCGTTTACTGCATTGTAGAAAAATTGTTCTGCAATATCACCCTGATTGTTGCCTATTCCGCCAACCTGTTGAGCTACTTTTCGAACGGTTGCTTCTGTTTTTTCGTGCTGTTCTGCCAGTCTGCTGATTGCTTCTTTGATTGACTTTGTGTCGATTGCAAGGCTTCCAACTAAATCCCGTAATTCCTGATCGGTCATGATGACTCCTTATCTTATACTGGTATCGGGACTAATATACACAAAAATGAACGGGATTCCAACGCTTGATTCTTTGTTTTATGAAATTTCGCCCATCCGGTTAATCGGGATTCTCCCGATCCTATACTATCCCGCCCGTCTGGGCTAAAACACCGGAACAGACAACGAAAAAGGCATCCCCGAAGAGATGCCTTTTGTTTTCTGTAGAGCCGGCACGGTATGCCGTCTCTACGAGTAAATGTTACTTCTTCACACCGACCATCGTCTGGTACATCGTAACTTGACCATTCGCATCAGTTACTTTTGCAATAATCTTATACGAACAACCGGAACCAACTTTTGAACCCTGCTTGTTTCTCAGATCCCAAGTGAATTTGTGAGCATCTTCACGGCTGAATGTCGTAATTCCTTCCTGTTCATCAAGAATATTACTCAGAACATCGAGAACATAGATTTTCACCGATGCATCTTTGCCAGCCTTGATAATAAACTGAGCTGATTCGTCAATCGATACCGGATTTTGGAAAAGCAAAATCCCATTTTGGAAGTAACCTTTTACAGAACCGTTATCTTTGATTGCCACAGATGCGTCGACAACGATTGTAAACTTCGTCGAAGCAGAAGCGCCTGCAATATCTTTAGCGGTAACAGTGATTTCAAATGTTCCTGTTTCGGTAGGTGTTCCACTGAATGTTGTTCCATCAAAAACAACTCCTGATGGCATGCCTACAGCAGAGATCGTTAATTTGTCACCATCAGGATCAACAAACAGATCACTCGGAATCGCCAAAGAAACCACAGTCGTTGTTGTAGCCGCCTTATTTTCTATTGAACCATTTACTACCGGAACATCGTTCACCGCAGTTACCGCAATTGTGAACTCCTGATCCAACGAAGCAGTTCCATCAGAAACGCGAATAGTCACCACGCCGGAAGTGGTCACTCCATTTGCAGGAGTCCATGAAATCACATTGCCCGCAATAGTCATTCCTTCGGGCTTGGTTACCAGCGAATAGGTAAGAACGGTATTGTCCGGATCCGTCGCAAGAACAGTATAACTCCACGGTGATTTTTCGGTTGCCGTAAGAACCGGAGTCGAACTGATCACCGGAACATCGTTCACCGCAGTTACCGCAATTGTGAACTCCTGATCCAACGAAG
>DYSA01000065.1:2952-5153 GCA_020726425.1 Fibrobacter succinogenes
ACCGGAACATCGTTCACCGCAGTTACCGCAATTGTGAACTCCTGATCCAACGAAGCAGTTCCATCAGAAACGCGAATAGTCACCACGCCGGAAGTGGTCACTCCATTTGCAGGAGTCCATGAAATCACATTGCCCGCAATAGTCATTCCTTCGGGCTTGGTTACCAGCGAATAGGTAAGAACGGTATTGTCCGGATCCGTCGCAAGAACGGTATAACTCCACGCTGATTTTTCGGGTGCGGTAAGAACCGGAGTCGAACTGATCACCGGAACATCGTTCACCGCCGAAGCGGTCACTGCTACAACTGCCGTATCGGACAGTTCTCCATCGGAAGCGATAATGGTAAAACTTGTGTCTTTTGCTCCCTCAAGAGGCGTACCGGTGACAGAACCGCCGGAAACTTTCAGCCATGAAGGAAGATTTTCGTATGAAATAGTCGGTGTTATTCCATCGGGATCAGTCGCCAAGCCGGTGTAACTAAACAGAACATCTTCGGTGGCTGTGGCAGTTTTCAAAGAGCTGATCACCGGTTTCTGATTTGGTTTTACACTCACCAGCGAAGAGAGAATATGATAGGTGTCAGAAAGATTGAACACAATCTTTCCGCCGGTTGTTCGACCTTCAGCCAAAACCTCTTTGTTTTCCGAAGCATCCCACATTCTAAAATAGAGTGTATCGCCAGTGACATATCCTTCAACCGCCGGTGAAGTAAATTCATCATCACTCCATGCGGTCAACTGAAGTGATGATCCGCCTTTGTATACCACCGCACCGGCACAAATCCCTGACTTGGTAAAGACGCCGATCTCATCACCATCTGCCAAAGCCATACCTTCGATCGTGGGAACCGTAGTGGTCGGAATAATCACCGGAACCCCTTCACCACTATCGCTGAAATTAAAATGGGTTGGGGCGCTATAAACCGCCACTGCTATTGCGAAAAGTAACCCGCTTGCTATTTTCATTCTCATTTTTTAATCCTTACTTTTTTGTCTGACAACTTAGTTCTGAACCGGATAGGTAAATTCAACCGCTTCTTTCATATAGATCTGATACCCCTGACCGGGAACCATTGCACCGATAGTGTTTATACTCTGCGAAGGAATATAAACTTCACCCATACCGTTTCTCACCATCTCGATTTTATCTGCAATGAGTGCAAACACCGTTTCTACATTTGACTGGGTTTGCGGAAGATAGGAGATCATATTCCAACCAGCATTCAGTGAAATAGCGGCACTCTTAGAATCCACAGGAGTTCCCAAAACGGTGAGCGTGTCGATCTCTGAACTGTAGAGTTTATACCCCGAAGTAAGTGAAACCGTACCAATGGTATTGATCACATCGGGAACATAGGAATTAGCACTGCCATCTTTGGCAATCTTGAGAGCTGAAACATCGGCGAGAACCGAATCGATCTTGCCTCCTGCAAGCTCTTTCAGATTGAATGAAACCGTGTTCCATCCCGCACGAAGAGGTATTCTCACTGTGTCGGGCTGAATCGTGAGTTTTCCTGCCACATACTTGATCGTATAGTTTTGAGCCGTTGCTCCGGAAAGAGTAATCGGATAGGTTCCCGCATCGCTTCCCGCACTGTGTACAATGGTCAGACCTTTTACAACCGTATCGGTTTCACTGTGAGCAAAAGGGCTGTAGGAAACCGTAAAAGTGGGATCCGTATCAGCGATTGCTTTAGAAAGACTATTGGCCGTAATGGTCAGCGTTTTGTTTGTCACCCGAAGTTCTGCAGTGGCATCTTTTGCCATATCATACGACAGATTACCCCGCTGAACAGCCCTCAGAACCGTAGTGCCAGGCTTACCGATAATTACCTGATCACCAGAAATCCTTGCGACGGAAGTGTCACTGCTGGTATAGGTCACCGGAAGTGAAGAACTGGCACTGCCCTGAAGAGCAAATGTCGGATCTCCGTACTCTTTAACCGCATCGGAAGAGAGAGCGAACGATATCGTCTGTGGTTTTACCCCAACAGTGTCCGTTGTGGTTGCCAAATCTGTTTTACTCCAGATATAACTCGTCCCGCTTGGGGCCGAAGAGGAGAGCTGTTCGGTGAGCTTATTGTAGTTCGCGATAGTCACCGAACTGGTTGTATCTGAAACGACCATTTTGGTAGTGTCGGAAACGGCAATTATTGCGAGCGTATCAACCACTGGATTGATCAGTGTTTTGTAGTTTTTGAT
>DYSA01000065.1:5253-9787 GCA_020726425.1 Fibrobacter succinogenes
TCGTGTCAGCAGAGTTAAGCATACGCAAGTATCCACCGACAGCATTCGGTGTTCCACCCGTATACGAACCATCAACAGTCAATTTTCCGGCATTTAGCGATAACACTCCATCACTCATTTTAAGAGCACCCCGGACATTTACAGCAGAGCTATCAAGTATGCTAATACTCTTTTTAGAATGAACATTGTTCATAAACACCGTATTTCGCTTAAGCTGTTGATTAAAGTAGAAATTCAGTAGGGTGTCTTCAATAATTTGTATTGTATCGTTCAAAATTTCTCTGCACACAAGTCCTTCAGGCATAGAGATATTTCGTTGAGGCATTGTGTTCACTTCCAAAATATTGAAATATGAACATCCCGGATTTTCAAAAGTCACTGATTGAGCACTTGTCCCGTTGAGAATCGTTTTGTGCGTTCCCTGTGCATAAAATTGATGAGATTGTGGCAATGCATTTCCATAGCCATTCCCACCATTTTTCTGTTCGAAATTGCCAGTAATAAATAACACGCCAGAATCAAGATAATTATGGTAATCTTGACTGCCACTCCAATAATCGACATAGTTCTGAACGGTGAAATCTCCTTTGACAATCATCGTGTCAGCAGAGTTAAGCATACGCAAGTATCCACCGACAGCATTCGGTGTTCCGCCGATATACGAGCCTTTTGTGGAAACTTGACCACCTTCGATAGAAATAACACCGCCAGCATTAGTAATGTCGCCAGCGACATCTAATCGGCCGCCACCCAACGAAAAGAACCCATCATTATTACGGAACCATCCCGTTACGGTAAATGAGTTTCCTCGTAGGATCGTATTCTTTTGGCTGATGAAATTACCAACTATGCGGATGTCTTGTAGTTCAGCGTTGTCGATCCAGTTTTTCGTGCTATCGTTACCGACAATTACCAATGAATCGTTGAGCTGTTTTCGGAAGTTAAGTCCTTGTGGCATACTGATTGTTCGAGCAAGTGGATTAACAATTTCTAATTGATTAAAATATGAACTTCCCGGATTTTCAAATTTAACGGTTTGAGCACCTGTACCGTTAAGAACTGTTTTATGAGTACCCTGTGCATAAAATTGATGCGATGTAGCAATTGCATTGTTATTGGCGTTTCCACCATTTTTCTGTTCGAAATTGCCAGTAATAAATAACACGCCAGAATCAAGATAATTATGGTAATCTTGACTGCCACTCCAATAATCGACATAGTTCTGAACGGTGAAATCTCCTTTGACAATCATCGTGTCAGCAGAGTTAAGCATACGCAAGTATCCACCGACAGCATTCGGTGTTCCGCCGAGATATGAGCCGTTTGTAACGAGTTTACCCCCATTCAGATTAACCGTCCCGCCAGTAACTTTCAACCACCCCCGCACTCGAGCGTAGGTATCAACTTTCCAATCTCCACTGGCAATTTCAACATTTCCATCGTAAATCCCCCGCAACACACCACCAGTAATGGTAATTGGTTTTGCCGATGGATTTGCTTTTACTCGGTCATTTTGGTCATTCAGGTTTGGCCAAGTGGCAAGATCATACTCTTTCTTGTTATCCCAGCCATCACCATCGGGGTCGGCAGTTCCACTTTGGGATAGATTGCCAAAGTATTGCGTTTCCCACGAGTCAGGGAGTTCGTCGCCGTCGGCATCTCCGGGGGTCATTATTCGAACAGCCTCTGCGGGAAGAGTCACGGTTCCAAATGTAAACGAGAGTGTCCCTTCGGCGGATTTCAGCTTGTCATTTCCGCCCAGTGGTTTCAGTAGGTCGTAGGCGTATACTTCAGCTTCGTAGCGTATCGTGTCCGGTGCATTATCAACTCCGGTTCGAGTGAAAATTTTTACCAGTTCAAAGGGTGTACTGGAACTTCCAAACCCAGTCAGAGAAAGATTTGCTTTCCCTTCTTTGACCGCATCGCCGACCACATCAAAATGCACTGTGAAATTATCGTTAGAGATCGCACTTGGCGAGTTCAGTACAATTCCAGACTGGACGATTGGTGTGAACTTAATTGGCTGAGAAGCCCAACTTTTATAATCATTCAAATGAGTCAGTTCGACTTTAATAGAACCATCTTTTTTTAGTTCGGGGTATTTATTCAAATCAAAAGTAAACTCAACAGGTTTGGTACCAAATTTATTTACTCGATCTGATACAGCATCGGGGAATTGTCCAATCATAGGATTTACAAAACCATCTTTATAGTGAAATAAGAGTTTGATTCCTGCAACACGATAGTTACCATAGAGATCATTAATCAAATAGTCTTTTATAAAAAGAGTGTCATTACGATATGCTGTTGCTTTTTTGGTAGTTGCATCAAGAGTCCAAAGGTTATCATCAGGTATATTAATCGTTGGGATATGGTATCCAAATTCGACTTTATTAATAGATTGTGCCTGCTTTTCACTGTAATAATCAGTTACTGCACAACGGTACACATTCGTTCCAATTTCAGTCACGGTAAAGGGTATGTTGCGGTCAAGTTCTTCCTGAAGGCGAACACGGTAGGCAACCTGTTTTTTGAGGGCAGTAAAATCAATATCGCGTACCAAAAGAAAAAAATCAGCCATAGAGAGTATTTGGCGATTCTCTTCTTCATTTGGATATTGTATAAGAGAGATCAATTTTTGATTATCTAATAGGGATTGTGTTATGTTCTTAGCTATCGGATTCTGATGAGACAGCCCATCATCTCCATAAAAAATGATGATGCTTTCAGGGTCAATAAGTGTTTTGTCTATACCATTGGTTGTTGTAGTTAAGAGCATATCCTTGTAGTCAGAGTAATAATTCATAATGTGGTAATAATTCAATAGTTGGTACCCATTGCCACTATTTGAGAATAAGTCATGAAATTTTGTTAACTCTTTGTAAAACACTTGAGCAGGTAGAAGGGTCAATCCGATTGATGGTCCCCCATAAATCGTTGACACAGTACCAACAGCATCATCCCATTTTGATTTGGTGTCTTCGCTTATGACTTTAGTATCTTTCAACAGGCTTGATAATGCATTAGAGCCAAACTGTGCAATATTTTCTGGTTTTGGTATGAAAATTTCTTTTAAAGATGTTGTAGTTTGCGATAATGAAGCGTTAATAATATTTTGAACGGAGTTGTCGAAATACGATTCAATAAAGCCATCTGAGTTAAAAACATCCATAAATGTTGTATTGCCAGCACCGATCATTACATTTACTAACGGATTCGTTCGTAAACCAATCGAATTTGGCTTATTCGTGTAGTCAATATATCTTTCATAGATTTTGGTGGCATCAGTCCACATATCGGTAATACTACCAGCATTTCCATTAATCTGATCACCATATGCAAAGTAATATTCATTTTCCCACTGGATAACGCTTTGTTTTACATTCTCTAAAAACAGGATATCCCGCATCAAATCCCGTACAGGCATTGGTTGAGTCCAATTCTGCTCTTCTCCATCGATTGTAATTTTTTGTATTGGTACACTGTTTAAGCTCATCTCTTTTTCAATATAGAACTCATAGCTGTTTGGTACAACAAGCTTCGAACCAGCAAGGTCACACCAATAACTTAGTTCACTTATATAGTAATCTTTACTGGTGGAAGGGATACTGGGTACTGTAGCTGCACACACCGTCGAAACTAAAGTAACTGCTGAAAATAGGGCACGCTTGAATAGATTCATCGCCTTACCTCGCTATGTTTAATTTTTTTTCTGTTTTCATTCACCAAAAAATCTGTGTTCCGTAAATCTTGCCATCGTTTCCCATGGCACATCCAACGCCGGTTTGCGCAGCTTCTGACTCGATATTTTCTTTATGCCCCGGACTGTTCAGCCAGTTGGTTACCATTTCGGAGGCATTGACATTCCAGATGTACGCGACATTTTCACTGGCGCCGGAGTATGGCGTGATCTCTTTTTTCAAAGTGGCAATTCGTTCACTAAAGCCATCGTGCCCAAAGGCGACGGTTCCGCTTGCCATGTTGGTGCTGTGGGTTCGGCATTCGCGGGCAATGGCGGGATTGACGGTAAGTGCGTTCAGGCCGATGGAGACGCGGTGAGCGTTCACTTGGTCAACGATCTGCTGTTCGAATTGGGATTGATTGAATGGGGGTTGTGTATCAAAATCATCGGCGGTGTGTTCCACAAGCCCGTCGGAAAAGAGGCATGACGAGAGAAGGAGAAATATTCCCGCTGACACGAGTGTTGTAACTGTTCGTATGTTTCTGTTCACTGATTCCCCTGAATGATTTTCGTGCACGAAAATAGTTGTCGCTAACGACGACCGGTTGTGGTCTTGATCACTTCGTGTAAAGGATTTTTCTACTCGTTGTGAAAGATGTTTAAAATCAGGAAGATGCTCTATTGAAATGGTTATTGTTCTATTTTTGTGAGCAGAAGTGTGATCGTGTTACCGGTTGAATTGGCTGATGTAAGACGGTATTTTCAGAAATGATTTCCAAACATAAGCAAAAATTTCAAATACTAGTGCTCCTTCAAGATTCAATTGATGGGTAAAGTCTCTTGAGTTTTACC
>DYSA01000593.1 GCA_020726425.1 Fibrobacter succinogenes
TATAACCAAGTGGTATTCTACAAATTACTCTATCGAACCATCAATTTTATTACTCTTCCTCTGGCACTGTACGCGGCAACATTTACTCGATTTTTGGGGCCTACGAGTTCCGTGTTAGATTCTCGTATTGAATTTCTTCTTTTATATGGATTCATTGCGTGGATTTCTGCTACTTCGTTGATGCGCTATTACGAGCAGAGTTGGCACTCTCGATCATCGAAAACGCTGTATCGAACTTCCATGGTGGCAATCGTGTTTTATTCCTTTGTTGGAGTATTTAGTTTCATTTTCAAAGAAGCGGCATTTTCACGGATTATTATTACACTCTTTGCTGTGTATCAGTGGCTTTTTGCACTGATTACTCACAATATTATTCGATCCTATATTACTCATCAGAACTCTCTCATCCATCGCAAGCGGTCAATTCTCTTGGTGGGCGAAGAAGATTCGGCAACCCGTATTCTTTCCGAAGTGGAAAACCACGACAATTGGGGGACGGTGATTATTGGGTATATCTCTGATACAAAAGGGAGTAATCGGAAAATCCCCTATTTGGGAGATCTTGGAAAAGTGCGCCTTTTGATTACCGATTGGAGTGTGCAGGAACTCATTGTTACTCTTCCGCTTGATACTCATGCGACTGAAATTGAAAAGATTGTCCGGATTGCGGAAGATGAAGGGATTCGTGTTCAGATAATCCCGAGGAACCTGAATGAAGTTGATATCCCTTTGAAAATCGCCTATTTCGGTTCTCTGTTAACGTATCGAGTGCGGCATGTTCCGCTGGACGACCTGTTTCATCGATTTCTCAAACGAACCTTTGATCTGGTGCTGGCAACTTTTGGTGTGATCGTTCTTGCCCCGCTGCTCATTCCCGTAATTGTGGCGATTAAACTTGCCGATGGTGGTCCGATACTGTTTGTTCAAAAACGAACTGGTCGCAAACAGGATGATTTTAATTGTTATAAGTTGCGATCAATGACCACAAAGGATCTCGGCATTGATCCTACGACCCAGCCCGATGGATACGATCCTCGTTTGCTTACTCTCAAGATCGGTTTTCTCCCACAATTTCCGTTGGGAGTGTTCCTTCGCAAGTCGAATATCGATGAACTTCCGCAACTGTTTAACGTGATTCGCGGTGATATGAGCCTTGTGGGCCCACGTCCTCACATGACTGAACATACGGAACAGTTCCGTGAACGTGTTGATTCATATATGCTTCGCCATTTTGTACGCCCGGGAATCACCGGACTCGCTCAAGTGAACGGCTATCGCGGAAAGACAGATACGAAAGAGAAACTCGAAGGGCGCGTTCATTACGATTTGAAATACGTAGAGAATTGGACGATCGCCCTCGATATACAGATTCTCTTTGAAACGGTATTTAGCAATAAGGCAAAAGAGAAGGATCTTTGACTCATTATTTGGATGATTATGACTGGTACTTTTATATAATTCTTCAGTATCTATTTTGATATACCGGTTACACAGCCTACTAAAAATCGCTTTCGCCACTCCACTTCTCTGCCTTTCCCTCTTTCTCCAAATAAAAATTTCTCTGCCTTTCTTCTCTTTCTCTGAATAAAAATATGCCATTGATCTTCCTGATGCGGGCAGTGCTCATCGTACTATTACTCAGCGGTGCAAAACTTGAAGCACCGTCGGTTTGACGGACATTTGTAAGCCCAAAGATTATTTA
>DYSA01000066.1:0-3211 GCA_020726425.1 Fibrobacter succinogenes
CTGCCTTTTGATTTACAAGGTGCAAAATATCAAAACCAGATCTGGGACTAATCGTCACCTTCGACAAATGGTGAAATCTTGCGAAGTCGGGCAATGATAGCGGGAAGTACTTCCAGAACCTTGTCAACTTCCGACTCAGAACTAAAACGACTAAACGAGAATCGGATCGAACTGTGTGCAAGAACGTACGAAAGACCCATGGCACGCATAACGTGAGAAGGCTCAAGTGAACCGGTCGTACATGCTGATCCAGAAGATGCGGCTATGCCACTTTCATCGAGAAACAAAAGGATCGCTTCACCTTCAATGTATTCGAATGAAATATTGAGGGTATTGGGAAGACGCAGTTCATTTCCACCGTTAACGACCGCACCTTTACAGGTTGCCAAAAGTCCCGCTTGAAGGCGATCTCTCATGGCGCGAAGCACCTTGTTTTCATGTTCAAGATTATCGATCGCCAGTTCACACGCTTTGCCCAAACCGATGATATAGGGAACATTTTCCGTTCCAGCACGTCGATTGCGTTCCTGGTGTCCACCGTGCATAAACTGTTCTAGTTTGACACCTTCGCGGACAAAGAGAACACCAATCCCCTTGGGTGCGTGAAGCTTATGCCCTGAAATCGAGAGCATATCAACAGGAACCTGCTGAAGGTCAATCACCACTTTCCCCGCAGCTTGAACCGCATCGGTGTGCATGACTCCGCCTTTAGCTTTCACCTTTTTCGCGATCTCTTCGATCGGGAAAATAACGCCCGTCTCATTGTTCGCCCACATTACCGAGACGATTGTATTCGCATCAACATTTTCCACGAGTTTATCGACATCGATAGAACCATCACCATCAACACCGATTACGGTTGAATGAGCACCTTTTTTATCGAGATACGCAACCGTTTCAAGAATTGCAGGATGTTCAACCGCTGTCGTAACAATTTTCGTTACATTGCGACCGCGCATATCGGCAAATCCAATCAATGCCATATTGTTCGACTCTGTACCGCAGCCGGTAAAGTAGATTTCTGATGATTTACAGTTCAGTAATTTTGCAACGGATGCGCGAGCTTTTTCAACATCTCGAGAAACCATCCCACCGAATCGGTGAATACTCGAAGGATTGCCATACTGTTCGGTAAAGAAAGGCATCATTACTTCAACAACGGCAGGGTCGACTTTTGTGGTGGCGTTATTATCGAGATAGATTACACTCATTTTTTCTCCATATCCCCTACAAACGAGAGGGTCATAAACAGATTTGCTATCATAAGCAGCGCAAGAAGGATTCGTTTAAAAACCTGCAAACCGAAAAGCCCCGCTTTGGCAAAGGATCCTTTAGCAGCTCCCGGCGTAGGAAGCAAAAGTTCAAGGACTGAATAGAAAATCCAGATTCCTGCAATGAACTTTGATTTTTCCCGAAGATTTGGTTTTTTCATAGTTCCCTCATTTTGTTGTAATATAGCTGATTTGATTCCGAAAAGAAAGCATGGACTCTTTCAGTATACAATTGTATCGGATTCCTTCTCAAATATCTATCTTTTCACTCACTTTAGAATGATTTTTCTCACTTTCAAAGTGATATACAGATATTCAACACAGACCAATCGTCAGATTTCTATTATTTAATGGGTATTATCCAAATCATTTTGTACATTACAGAGTTATATTCGGGCAAGATTTTCAGAATTGGGCAGTATGAATCGGCGAGCAGTTAAAATCTTTTTTATCTCCCTTAAAGTCATAATAACAACTCTTTTTGTGATTGTAGTAAATCGTGCAATTCCAACTGATCGTGCAAATCTTGCACAATTGATACCTCTCGATCTTCTCGGCATAACCATTTTTCTTTCAATCTTTTCTACAATATTACACGGATTTCGTTGGTATCTCTTTCTTAAACTCTTTGGTCTTACACCAACCATACGACAATCCTTTCGAAGCTATCTTGAGGGTGTGCTGTTCGGCATTATCACTCCGGGACGCGCTGGAGAACTCTTTCGTGGATTTACTCTCAAACCTGAATGGCGAAAAACCACTTCGATTGCCGTACTGACTGAGAAAATTACGGCAACGATCATTCTCTTTCTTTCAGGAGCTGTGGCATGGACAATGCTCCCCCAAAATCGTGGAGGAGATATCTACGGTTATGGATTGGCCATGGCAACGATTCTCTCTATTATGGCACTACCACTGATCCCTTTTCTCATTAAGCGGTTCTATCCTACTGTTCGTGAAGTTCGCCGACGATTTATTGGAACAATTTTCATTTCGATTCCGATTCACGCAATTTTGCTTTTTCAAATTATCATTCTTGTCATGCCCCGGCTTCCTGTAACGATCACCCAAGCAACGTGTGCTGCCGCTTCCGCATTTTCTGCAATGCAATTTATACCGGTCACTATCGCCAATATGGGGGTGAGAGAGTTCTGTCTTTCCTCCTTTTTCCAACTCTATATGCCTTCGTTTTTTTCTTCAGATTCAATGCAATACATCATATTATCGACATCGATTATCATCGTAATTGCAAATCTTCTTCTTCCTGCGATACCGGGAATAATTCTACTATTATTCTCAAAGCTGAATGGAATGGAAAGGAGAAGGTAGAAAAGAGATTACGTTAATTGTATATTATTAAAAATAAGTTCACTATTTTGGGGAGAATTTGGTATGGAAATGAGTGGAGTACAGATGGTTCTAGCTTTTGTTGGAGGTGCTGGTACAGCGGCAATGTTGAGTGCTGCGGCCGGTTATATTATTCATCATAAAAAAGCAGAAAAAGTCAAAGAGAAAGAACTTTCAACCAAAACGATTGGTCTGGTAATCAGTGAAACCAGTGGTCTTTTCTCATCCTATCGCCTCGGTGAACTGAGTTTCCCCGATTTCGAACGCAAAGTTCGCGACATGATTTCCAAAATTGACGAAGAAGTTGGCGAGAATCTTTCTGTTCTCGATAACTGCTATGTTACGCTTCTTTCTCGCTATGCCGAAGACAAACGAGAATCACTCCTCGCTCTTCGCGAAAGCCTCACCGGACGCCAGTCGTTCCAGCAGGTTGCTCCAGTTCAGCAGGTTGTTCCAGTTCAGCAGGTTGCTCCAGTTCAGCAGATTGCTCCAGTTCAGCAGGTTGCTCCAGTTCAGCAGATTGCTCCAGTTCAGCAGATTGCTCCAGTTCAGCAGATTGCTCCAGTTCAGCAGGTTGCTCCAGTTCAGCAGAT
>DYSA01000066.1:3311-9722 GCA_020726425.1 Fibrobacter succinogenes
TTGCTCCAGTTCAGCAGATTGCTCCAGTTCAGCAGGTTGCTCCAGTTCAGCAGATTGTTCCAGTTCAGCAGGTTGTTCCAGTTCAGCAGGTTGTTCCAGTTCAGCAGATTGCTCCAGTTCAGCAGGTTGTTCCAGTTCAACAGGTTGCTCCAGTTCAGCAGATTACTCCAGTTCAGCAAAGAGTTGCTCCAGTTGCAGCTCCCGTGGCAGTAGCAACAACGAGCGACGCTTTTGATGATTTCGCAGACTTCGCTTCTTCAATGGAAGCAACAGCAGCAGAAAGTCACGCACTTTTTGGTGGAGTTGAACAGACCGTGGTTCAGCAATCTCCACGACACATTGTTGATCCTACTTTTGCCGCGGAACAGACGATAACCACCCGCGTTCCGAACTACAACCAGCCAGCAAAACCAGCTTTTACTCCTCCCGTTCCCCAAGCGCAACAGTTCAACACAATGCTTGATGTTGAGGCAACTCAAGAGTTCAATGTAAGCGATATTATGAGTTCAGCTCAGGCTCACGATGATCAAAACTCAGGAATTGTAAGCGGCGATGACGTTGCAAATAAGCTTGATGCTCTATTTGGCTAAGAATAGTTAATACTTCCTTACTAAGGGCGAAAAGGTTACTTTTCGCCCTTTTTATTTGACTAAAATACGATACCAGATAGCTTATTTACACAATCTGCGGTACTACAAAGTTAAACAAACAGCATTTAATGAATGCTTATTCATTTTAGTGTTGACACTGCCAATTATTTGAGTTACTTTAATGAACAAGTATTCACTAAAGGAAATTCTATGAGAGTCCGTGAAGGTAACAAGGAAATTGACATCATCGCTGCGGCGGTAGCTGTATTCGCCGAAACGGGCTATGAAGCTACTCGCATGGCGGATATTGCTGAACGAGCGGGTATCGCAACAGGTACGCTCTATCTCTATTTCAAAAATAAGGAGACACTGCTCGAACAGATTGTGTCTACGCTCTGGTCACAGATCGATTCGATCGTGGCTGAATCTGCACGGTCTGAAGGAACTATCAAAAGTCAGATCAGATCAATTGTCGATGGCGTTTTAACAATATTTGAAAAGCAACCTGAACAAGCTAATATCTTTGCAAATCAGAACAGCAGCCTCAGTTCAAAGGGATCTAAAATTGTTCTAGCTCGAGGTGCAGAACTGATTTCTTCGGCGATTGATCGCAAAGAGATTCGCGCCTCTGTGGATCCGCTACTCTACACTCATTTCTTTTTTGGAAGTATCCGTTCTTTGGTTATTCTCTGGGCGAATGAACCAGAAAAACAACCACTTCAAAAGATCAAAGAACATCTCTACTGCTTTATTGCCGGTGGACTTGAATCGGCAGAACGGGGAATTCAATGAACAGAACAGTCCTATTTCTCGCAACTATTGCGATCCCACTCTGGGCCGGAGAGTCGCTGACATTTCGCGATGCAGTTGATCGTGCGGGGAAAAACAATCTTGCGATTCAATCACAACAGGAACGGGTCGCTCAAAAAAAATATGACGAACGAACCGCAAAAGGAAACTACCTTCCCACGGTTTCGGTTTCAGCTCAGTATACGATGATCGATCGGCCGATCACCCTTGATCTTGATCCGATCCGGACTGCCATGCTGACTCTCGATAGCAAAACGAATGCACGAATCACTGCAGATTCTCTCATTGCGGTAACGGGCGGACAGATCAATCCGGCGATTCTTCAACAACTTGAACCGCAAACCTACGCTGCTCTCGATGCAATGGTTCCTCATTTCATCGACACCGTAAAGGAACAGCACTACCCTTCCGCGGCGTTGACCGTGACCCAACCGATTTTTGTGGGAGGAAAAATTCGTGCGGGACTGAAAGCGGCATCGTCTGATCTTCGCGGAACCAAAGCTGAAACAGAAAAAATCACCAATGAAACGATTCAACAGGTCTACAGCCAATATTTCGGAATTGCTCTTTTGGAAAAAACGGTTCGAGTTCGCAAGGATGTCGTTGCGGGGATGAACCGACACAAAAGCATGGCTGAAAAATTGGTCGCGACGGGACTGATTTCTCGCAACAACCTTCTCCGTGCCAAAGTGGCTACTGCCGATGCGGATCGAGCGTTTATCGAAGAGAGTTGCCGACTGCTTCTGGCTCGTGCCTCCTTTGCAAATCTCATCGGATCGGACAACGAATCTTTCGAGATTGCCGATTCGCTTGTTCTTCCGGAGCTTTCGTTTGATCTCGATTCACTTGCTTGCATTGCGGATAGTTCTCAACCGATTTTCACAATGATCGAAAGCAAACGATCCATGGCAAAGGCGAAAGTCCAAGCGGAACGGAGTAGTTTCATGCCAAAAATTGGGGCGTTCGGCAAGGTCGAACTCTTCCCGGATTATCTCTCTTCGCTGGATCCAAAGTGGGCCGTGGGGTTGAACGCAACCATGGATATTTTCTCGGGAACAAAAACGCTTTCCAAAACTATTTCCGCGGAACATCTTGTGGCAGAGTGTGATCTTGCGGAAAAATCAGCACGACAGAACATTCGCCTTTGGATTCGCAAAGCTCAACTGGACTACCAGAACGCTCAAGCCCGAAATCTGCGAACCGTTTCCGAGATCGCTCTCGGTGAAGAAAACCTTCGTCAGGTCGAGAGCCGCTTCGCCAATGGTCTGGGAACTTCGCTGGATGTTATCGATGCTCAACTGATTCTTGCAAAAAGTAGAATGGATCAACTCGCTTCGGAGTATGACGCGGGAAAAGCGGTGATGGATCTCTATACCGCGCTGGGAAAAAGTCGTGAACTTACATCGTATTATTCAAACTAAAGGAATTAGTAAAATGAAAAAGACCGTAAAAATATCGCTTATGCTTATTGGAATTTTAGTGTGTGGAATCTCGGCACTGATACTTTTCAGACCAAAACAGGTTCACACAATTTTTACCGGATGGGTGGAAATGCGAGAGATCGATCTCTCTTCAAAAATCGCCGGAAGAATCGCACGGATCTGCGTGATCGAAGGCGACACCGTCGAGGTTGGTGATACGATCGCAATTCTCGAATCTCCGGAAATCGATGCGAAAGTGGGCCAAGCTTCCGCCGCCACCGATGCAGCACGGGCAAAGATGAACATGGCTCAAACCGGTGCTCGCCCCGAAGAAAAACGAGCAACGGAACAGCTCTATCGTCAAGCAAAAGCTCAATTTGATCTCATGGAAAAAACCCGCGACCGCATGGCAAAACTGGTTGCAGATTCCGTTATTAGCAAGCAGGAGTTTGACCAGATTTCCGCTCAGTATGAAGCGGCTCAAGCTCAAATGGAAGCAGCTCGCGAGAAAATGAATCTCGTTTCCAAAGGTGTGCGTTCCGAAGAGAAACAAGCGGCAAGTTCACTCTATAAGCAGGCGTCGATGGTACTTTCTGAAACCGAAGCGTACAAAAATTCAACCGTGATTCTCGCTCCGCAATCCGGAGAGATCGCAAAACTCATTCTTTCTGCCGGAGAAATTGCCGCCGCCGGATCACCCATTGCCGTTCTTGTGGATCCCAAAGATCAGTGGATCGTGGTGCAACTCAAAGAGACTGACATGAATGATTTCCGCAAAGGAACCACCCACTCGGCAACTATTCCGGCTCTTGGCGACTCAACGATTGCGGTATCGGTCTATTTCACTTCGCCATTGGGAGAATATGCAACGTGGCGACCAACCCATCAACGAGGTGAATTCGATGTGCGAAGTTTCGAAATTCGCCTTCGCCCTGAAACTCCAGTGCAGGGACTCTGTTCCGGCATGAGTGTTCGGTTTACCAAAGATGAGTCACACCAATGAAACGAATCTTTGCAAAACGATCGCGATCGCTTTTGGATATCGCTCTCGCCGATCGGCCCGCGATTTTCCTTCTTGCGATAGTCGCTCCGGCGTTGATCATTTTTCTCTCCACCGTTCTGGGTGAAGGGATGGTGAGAGATCTTCCCATAGCCGTGTGCGATCAAGAGAACAGTGCACTGTCGCGAAAAATTATCGCCGCCCTCGATGCTTCGCCGGCGGTACAGATTGCCACTGTAACGGCGGATCCGATACAATCTCACCGGCTTTTGGTGAACGGAACAGTCTATGGATCTGTCACGATTCCCGCAGATTTTTCGGCGAATACAAAGGGAAGTAAACCGGCGATGATCGCAGCGGAGGTAAATTCGCTCAGTTATCTCACCGCGGGGTACGTTCGCCGCGAAATTCAAAGTGCTTGCGGCTATTTTTCTGCCGGTGTCACAATCACTCGACTTACGAAACAGGGAATCTCCTACCGTCACGCTGTTGCGGCAGCGGCACCCGTCACCGCCGATGTCACTCTTGCGGGAAATCACAGTGGGAACTATCGCTGGTATCTGATTCCGGGGATGATTCTCGTGCAGATCGGGGGGATACTGACAATCGCGGCGATGGTGTTCACCAGCGGAATTGTCGAAAAGCAGATCACTCACCCCACTGGAACTCCACAAACACGATCTGTGATAAATCAATTTGGCGTGAGATTTTTCGTGCTAATTATTGCTTCACTCTTCTATTGTGGTTTGATTTTCGGGATCGTTTTTCCTCTCACCGAAATCACCACGCCGCAAGAGAGTTTTGCCGCCCTTCCGTGGACTGCTCTCTTTTTCCTTGCCTCAATCCTTTTGGGAACCGGAGTCGGATTTTTGTTTAACCGAAGAATCAACGCCGCTTCTGCTGGACTGATAATCTCTATGCCCGCGTTTATTTTCAGTGGATACTCCTATCCTCAGGCGGCAATGCCGGAACTGGTGAAAATCGCATCGCAACTTATGCCGTTCACCCACTTCATGCCCCTTTGGAATCAAGGAGTTCGTCTCGGCTATCCCGTCGAATCCCTGAGCCGATTTTGGATTCATCTTCTTTTAATCTCCTGCGGTGGAATCTTACTCACGATTATTGGTATCATCCGTACCAAACAGCGAGGAACAGTATGAAAACAGTACTTTCAGCAACTCAAAATGAACTCGCCCGGATTCTTCGGGAACCGTGGATTCTCCTGATCATAATCGCGGCGCCACTCTTCTATCCGTTTCTTTACAACAGTGCCTATCTCGCTCGCCATGAAACAAATGTTCCCGCGGTTATCTGCGATCTCGATCGATCAGCCACTTCTCGGGAATTTATTCGCAAAGTGGACGCCCACGAACTGAGCGAAGTTTTCGCGATTGTTGCATCGCCAGACGAAGCGAGAAAAATGGTGGAACAAGGAAGTGTGACGGGAGCATTTATTATTCCCCATGGATTTGAACAGTCATTGAAATCTTCAGAACGAACAACGATTCGTTCGTGGATCAGCAACGCCGTTCTCATGCCAGCCAGTGATCTGGGAAAAGCTCTCGGCGACTGTATTGCCAGCACAAATGCCGAATCAACGGCCAAATTTTTCAGTAGTCGTGGATTCAATAGCCGTCGATCGGTGGAGTTTTCCAAGCCGATTCAGGTAAGTATTGCCGAAATGGCAAACACCACCAGTTCCTATGGGGAATTTATTATTCCCGCTATTTTGATTCTCATTCTCCAGCAGAGTCTCGCTGCGGGAACTGCCGTATCGGTATCGCGAGATCGTCGATCTCACGCGCATATCGATCGTCCCGAATCAACACTGGTTGCAATTTTCGGAAGAGTTCTCCCCTATGTGATTCTCTTTTCGATTCATGCATCTATCCTCTTTACCGTTCAGTTTTCAATCTGGAAAATCCCATTTTCTCCCAATCCATTGCTTTTTATTCCGCTGGTACTCTTCTTTATAATTGCTTCGGCGAACTACGGAATGATTATTGGATCGATTTTCAAGAACCCGCTCTCGGCACTCCTTGCGGTTATGTTTACGACCTATCCCATTTTCCTTGTTTCCGGATATGCGTGGCCCAAAGAGTTGTTGCCACCGTTATTTAAGTTCATAAGTGATATTGTGCCAACGGCACCATTTTTGCAAATAACCACAGGTTTGGGAATGCTTCACGGGTCAGCGATTGATCTCTTGAACCCAATCGTTCATCTGGCGATTCTCACCGGAAGTTCGGGTATCATTTCTCTACTGATTTTAAAATCTCTCTGGAAAGAATCACCTCAGAAATAGTTCTCCCCCGAAACCTCATCACACACATTTCCCTTCCCCAATCACGCTCTATTGAGTCTCGATGCACCCAGTTTCGGCCCAAATGAACAACAGATTTCAGAACAAACCCAATGCAATTCTAAGCAACCACAGAACATACATATCACAGTGCATTGCATATCCTTTTTTCACGGTATTCTGTTTGGTCAGTGGTTTTTATGGTTTTTTATTATTGCTCCGGTGTGAATAAATTGTACTTCGTGAATAGTCAGTGAACCTGTCGAATCATTTTGCACAAATGACCCT
>DYSA01000594.1 GCA_020726425.1 Fibrobacter succinogenes
TGACACAACTTCTGAATCATCAATTCTTTCTAACAAAAATCTTGTAGCGCCATTCCAGGTGAGCCAGATTTCTGCCAAATCGATGGATCTCTCAGTTCCTGTTGCCGGAAATTATTCAATTGAAATTTCTACCTACTCAGGTCGAATTCTCAAAACCGTTGAAACCAAACTCAACGTAGGAAATAATGTAATCGCACTCGATGGACTTGCAATTTCTAATCAGATGGTTGCTATTAAAATCAGCGGAAACAGCCAAGTAGAAACCATACAAGCAATTATCAAATAAACTCGTTTCGGCTAATTTTCAAAAAGCGCTTTGTTCAGGATGGACAGGGCGCTTTTTTTACATTTCAACCTGAACTGACAATATTGCAACATTGCATACCCAAAACTATTTTGTAAAAAAACTGAGGAAGATATCAATGGGAGATCAAAAAGCTCAAGTACACTCATTTGAAAGTTTTGGAACTGTCGATGGCCCCGGGGTTCGGCTGGTCATATTCTTTCAGGGATGTCATCTCAGTTGCCGATACTGCCACAACAGAGACTTATGGGAAAGCGATAGTGGTACAGAATACACTGTAACCCAACTGTTCACTGAAGTTAAAAAATATAAACCATACTTCCAAACCTCCGGCGGAGGCGTAACTGCGAGCGGCGGAGATCCTATTCTTCAAGCCAAAGCTATTTCTGCACTATTTCGAAAATGCCGCGCTGCAGGAATCCACACCGCACTTGACACCTCAGGAGGCGTACCGATTACTCCCGATGTCGAAGAACTTCTCTCGGTAACCGATCTTGTCCTCTTGGATATTAAACAGATCGACGATGAAAAACACCGCGACCTCACGGGGATTAGCAACCGATGCACTCTAACTTTTGCGAAATATCTTTCTACACACAAAATCCCCGCTTGGATTCGCTATGTTGTTGTTCCCAAAATTACCGACTCTGAACAGGACTGCAGGAAACTCTCAACTCTCATAGAATCAATGGAAAATGTAGAAAAACTCGAACTGCTCGCTTTTCACAAAATGGGGGAATTTAAGTGGGAGCAATTGGGTGAACAGTACTCTCTTCACGAAACACCAACACCTTCTATAAGCGATATGGAACGAGTACGTTCCTATTTTTCACAACTTACCATTCCCGTTTGTACCGCCGAACGATAAACTTATCATTGCACTCCCCGATCTTTGGCGGTATACTTGTACCAACTAAGCCATCAAGGGGGAAACAATGAGCTATCGCATCGATATAACAGGAAAAGATTCATACATACTTATAGAACTATTCGGTGAAATTGGCATCCAAAAAATTCTTGCACTGGATAGTTTTTTATACGCCGATACAGACTTTATCAACCATCCCTATGTGATCTGGGATTTTACCGAATGTACCATTGATATAGTACTCGATCTCATCATTGAATTTTCAAATCTTCTGCGGAAATCGCGAAATTCACAAACACCGGGAAAGACTGCATTTGTCACCCATCACACCAACAATGAAATTGCAGAAGCATCTGAAGATGAGATTGAACTGATCGATGAAAATCCCTGCCAGATCAAAGGATTCCCAACACGGGTGAATGCAGTACAATGGATTCTTGAACGATAATCATTTCAATATTTCATAAAACAAAAAGGCGTACTTTTTAGCACGCCTTTTTGTTTTTACTATTTCAAAAATC
>DYSA01000595.1 GCA_020726425.1 Fibrobacter succinogenes
CTTGCAACTTTTGCTTCACCGGCAAGTTCAGGAAGGATCACGTTTGCGAGCTGTTTGCCAAGTTCAACGCCCCACTGATCGAAACTGTAGATGTTCCAGATAATTCCCTGAGTGAAAATTTTCTGTTCATACATAGCGATCATCTGACCAAGTGTTTTCGGGTTGATCTGTTTTACCAGAATCGAGTTGGTCGGACGGTTTCCTTCGAACACTTTGTGGTTCACAAGATGAGCGTACTGCTCTTCAGTTTTGCCCGCAGCCTTAAACTCCGCGATCACCTGTTCCGCAGTTTTACCAAACGCCATCGCTTCGGTCTGAGCAAAGAAGTTCGAAAGAAGTTTCGGATGGTGGTCACTGATCGGATTGTGGCTTACCGCAGGAGCGATAAAGTCCGCCGGAATCAGTTTGGTTCCCTGGTGCATGAGCTGATAGAACGCATGCTGACCGTTGGTTCCCGGTTCACCCCAGATGATCGGGCCAGTCTGGTAATCCACTTTGTCACCGTTGCGGTCGATGTACTTACCGTTTGATTCCATATTCCCCTGCTGGAAGTATGCTGGGAAACGGTGCATATACTGGTCATAGGGAAGGATCGCTTCAGACTCAGCACCGTAGAAATTGTTGTACCAGATTCCGATAACCGCAAGAAGAACCGGAATGTTTTCTGAGAATTTAGCAGTGCGGAAATGGTTGTCCATTTCGTGAGCACCAGCAAGCAGTTCGTTGTAGTTGTCGTAACCGATAGTCAGAGCGATAGAGAGACCGATCGCCGACCAGATCGAGTAGCGTCCGCCAACCCAATCCCAGAATTCAAACATATTTGCCGTGTCGATACCAAACGCTTCAACCGCTTTACCGTTGGTAGAAAGTGCCGCAAAATGTTTTGCCACGTGAACTTTGTCGCCAGACTGTTCGATAAACCAGTCACGAGCCGAGAGCGCGTTGGTCATAGTTTCCTGAGTGGTGAACGTTTTTGAAGCCACAAGGAACAGAGTCGTTTCAGGATTGATCTTTTTAAGTGTTTCGGCGATATGCGTACCATCAACGTTTGATACAAAGTGAGTTGTAATTCCTTTGACCGTGTACGGTTTGAGAGCTTCCGTAACCATCACCGGACCAAGGTCAGATCCACCGATACCAATGTTTACGATTGTATCGATCGATTTGCCGGTATACCCTTTCCATTCACCTGAATGGATTTTGCGGCAGAACTCTTTCATCTGAGCCTGAACCGCGTTCACTTCAGGCATAACATCTTTGCCATCAACGATCACCGGTTTGTTCGAATGATTTCTAAGAGCTGTATGACCAACCGCGCGTCCTTCGGTTACGTTGATTTTTTCGCCAGAGAACATCGCTTCGATAGCTGATTTCAGATCGATCTCTTCTGCGAGAGCGAGAAGGTCAGAGAGAATCTCTTCGGTGATCATGTTTTTTGAGTAATCGAGAAGGAAATCCGGCCCAAAGTTGATAGAGAATTTGTCAAAACGTTTTGGATCTTCAGCAAAAAGAACCTTGAGACTCATGTCAGAATCTTCATGAAATTTTTCAGTGAGTCGTGCCCATGCGGCGGTTTTGGCGGGGTTAACATTTTTCAACATTGATAATCCTTTTTCTAGGGATAAAAATTTCGTAGGTAAAATAGTTTTTTCGGGATAGATATTCCATAACGAAAGAAGGGAGAACCGAA
>DYSA01000067.1:0-208 GCA_020726425.1 Fibrobacter succinogenes
CATGTTGGATCCTCGTAAGAGCGGTTATTGGGAATATCATACACGGGATGTTCTGTATTGAATCAGAAATGATCGCATGATGAATGTTTGTTTCGCCGGAAAATAGTTTTGGCCTCTATTTGAGACTAGTGCAACTTCTTCTTTGGTTTGAGCAAGAGGATTTCAGTTCCCGACTTGCCAGTTTTGCCATCCAGCTTACCCGTTTTGT
>DYSA01000067.1:308-9654 GCA_020726425.1 Fibrobacter succinogenes
CATCCGACTTACCCGTTTTGTCATCCGACTTACCCGTTTTGTCATCCGACTTACCCGTTTTGTCATCCGACTTACCAGTTTTGCCAGCCGACTTACCAGTTTTGCCAGCCGACTTACCAGTTTTGCCAGCCAACTTGCCTTCAAGCCACTAGAAAAAGGTGTCTCCAGAAATAGCGAGGTGAGGGAATACTATCGTCTTGAATATTGAATGGAATTAAAGCGGAGAGTAATGCTATCTCTGTTTCTGTGCAAAAAGAATCACGACTCTTCGCCAGTGTTTGATCTCTTGAATTGCAAAAAACAGCGCGTAGGTTACCAACGAAATCTGTTTGCGAAGAAATGCTCGTTTTACCGCAAGGCGTTCTCCGACTCTCATGGCGTGGGCATCGGCGGAAAGCCCTGATTCTCCGAATGTTTGTTTCCCTCCACCGGTGAGTAGTAAGCTTTTGTTCACCACGAATAGCGTTGTTTTTTGCGCCACCCGAAGGAGAAAATCCGCATCTTCACACCGTTTCATGGAGGGATCAAACCAGATCTGATCAGTGAGAAGATCGCGTCGAATCAGGATGGAAGAGACGTGTATTCGCCAGTGAAGGAGAAGATCGGGAACGGTCATGGTAACTAATACATCTGATGTTGATCGGCTGAACGGGAACTGTTCGTCGTTGCGATCAGTGCCGATGAACTGGATCGATGGATTTTGTTCGATCTGATTCATTTGAACGGAAAGTTTTTCTGAACTCCAGCAGTCATCGCTGTCGAGAAAGGCGATCCATTGGCCACGCGATTCCTGAACGCCGCGATTGCGCGCTTGAGAAACGCCGCTGTTGGGCTGAGTAATTATTCGCGCCGAAATTTCTGGGTGATCCGCGAACCAATTCTGGACAATTTCTGATGAGCGGTCAGTGGAACCATCGTTGACAACGATCAGTTCGAAAGGGTGAGCGGTCGTTTGGGCGCGTACCGATTCCAGAGTTTCCACGATGGATGATTCGGCGTTGTAGAGTGGAATTACTATTGAAATCATAGTGTTGCCTACCAGTCAGCTTAGCGAAACAGAAAGGGATCGCGAAATTTGACGATCCGTTTTATGGTGATATAGAGAATCCAGAGTTCCATGGTGAGTTCGCTGTGGATTAGTTTCCCGAAAGTGCGCAGGTCTTTTTTCCAGATTGCGTGGCGGGCGCGAACACTTTCGCGGTTCGTCGATTCGGCGGCGTAGTCCTGAATGAGTGTGGCGGGCAAGAGAGCGGGAACCACATTGATCTGTCTCATTTTGTATGCCATGTAGTGATCTATTTGGTCGAGGAAGAGGTTCATAAACGAATCATCCCAAATCGTTCGGAAGAGAGCGGTGGAGAGAGTTGTTCCCGATCCTATGAATGTGTACTTTTGCGGGATCCGATCATTTTTAAACTCTCGTCCCTGCTTGCAACACCATCGCGCTGGGGACATTTTGAATCCATTTTTAGAGATCACTGTGGGAAGAAAACAGGAACTATCAGTATGAATAATAGCATTTTGCACAATTTTGAAAAAAGTCTCCGGGAACGTAGTGTCCTGATCGAGAATGGTCACGTGGGAGCAGTTATTCTGTTCTGCAATTTCCAATCCCCATGCGTAGGCCTGTGATAATCCGCCATTGGAAAGATTTTCGCAGAAGATCACCGAATCGGGAAAGGCTACCGGTGAAGGGCCGTTGTTGTAGATTGCCCATGTCACGTTTTCGGAATTGTGCAGTGTTCTCCACGTAAAGCACTCTTCGAGGGTCTGGCCGTAGAGTACGATCAGCGCGAGGATTTTTGGGGATTGTATTTGATCCATTGTTTGCACGTACAATCCCCTTTCAGCGAAGGAAGTTTCTGTTTTTAGATCGAATGAAATAGTGTAGTTTGCGGCGAAGAATAACGTACTCCTGCCACAATCCACAGCGGGTAATTTTCCCGAACTGGCGCGCATCTTTTTGCCAAATTTTGAACCTTGGAAGGTCGGTGGCTGGATTTACTGTATCTCCGGAAAAACTCTGGTGAACTTGCGCGTGGAACCATCGCACTGAAATGTTGTTTTTCCATAAAAACCATGTCATTGCATTGTCAATATTGTCGAGAAAAAGCGAATCGACCCGATCGTTACACGCCAATGTAAATGCGGCAAGAGTGAAAAGCGCACCGCTGTTGATACAGGAGTGCGAAGCGAGTGGAAGGGGATTGGAAAGGTTCGTTTCGGACACCGATTTTGCGAATCCCGTGAAGCGGTTGAAGCGATTTGGCGAGAGCAGAAACCGTTCGCCGAATACCGTGGGAACATACACCGACTCTTCGGGGAAAGTTTCGATACACTCAATCTGAAGATCCCAGAAATTTCGCGGGAACGAGGTATCTTGATCGAGAAGGAGCAGATGCGTTGCTTCGCGTTGTTGTGCCAATGCGAGTCCCGCTCGATACGCCGGAACCAATCCGCCGTTGCTGAGGTTTTCTTCGTATATAATCCCACAATCTTCAGGGATTTCCACGGGATGAGGACCGTTGTTGTAGATCAGCCATTCCACGTTCATGGGCGACGAAGAAAAGAGCGTGTTCCATGTCAATGAAGTTTCGAGTCGTTCGTTGTAGAGAACGAGAACGGCGACAATTTTCATCGTTTCAAAATGGATTTGATCCACGAATAGCTCCGTTTGGTGAGAAGTAGAAGAACAAGTGCGGATCGATATTCGCGGTTTTCCAGAAAGAATTTGATCGTAGAGACACGCAATGTAAATGGAAGATCAAGCAGGAAAATAAAGAGATGCGGCGTTTCCGGCGAAGGAATATTTGCCATCATGCAGGCGGTCAGTTCATCGATCTCGTCATCGGATGAGTGGACTGTGATTTTTCCAATGCGGTGCAAACGCGGTTCATCGGTGACTGAGTGAAAAGTTTCTGCGAACCAGTTCGGTGAGTGTTGAGAAATGTCGATGACCGGAAATGTCGTAGTTCCCCGAATGAGTTCGATTGCTCGCGGAACAATCTGGTCGTAGGGGAGTGCAAAGGGCATGAGCGAATCGGGAAACCATTCACCACTGCGCACAAAGAGAGTCGGTACGGAGTAGGAAACCGCTTCGAGGATAAACGTCCATCCGCTCACGGGGATAGAATCGACACAGAGATCTGAACAGGCAATCCATTGAGAATAGAGATCGTGAGAGATCACGCCGAGCACCGAAACTCGCTCGGGAAATGCAGCGACTAGTTTTTCCCACTGCGGATCGGTTGTTTTCGGACCGGCGGCTACTAATCGAACGTGGTTGCCGGTAGTGCTGAGAATCTCGGTCATGGTTTCGAAAAAGTTCATCGATTCGGAGGGGGTGTATTTCCACGGCGAAGCGGCGGTAAAAATCACAAACGTTTCTGGTGAAATACCTCGCTGGGATCGCAGCGAATCGCGATTGATCGACGAAGGTTTCGCATTGGAAACGGGAATCGGGATTATTGCACTCTCTTGAGCACCGCGATGGGTACGAGAGAACTGTGCCGAAGGGGTACTTTGGCAGATCACTAGATCTGCAATCGAAGATCCGAGCCAGAATTGGTGATCGCCGTGATTGTAGAGATAGACGGGGATCGGGAATGATGGATCAGAAAATGCGAGATTGGGAATGATATCGTCGGGGTGAATGATCAAAATGATAGATTGAAAATTCGTTGCCACAGTTCGCAGTTTTTCCGCTGCTTGAAATGGATTGTCAGTTTGTGAAAAGAGAATGTCGCACTTTTTTTCGACTGCAATGGCTGAAAAAGTTTCAGGAAATGGGGCGATCTGTTGCGTCACAAATAGGGTAAATTGATCGGCGGAACTCTCTTTGATCAATCGTTCGGCGAGTCGCGTATGTCCACCGTGAACGTAGAGTTCGCTCATGACAATCAGTTTTTTTGTGCGAGGCGTTGTACTTTGGGTTGCTTTTGAAATGTTTACTGCTGCCTGTTCTGCGAGGATTGTTTCGATCGTGTCCGAAGCGTAGATTCCGCAGATGTTCCACACATACCACGAAGCGGCGTAGCGACAGAGTTGTTCAATTCCTCGTTTTGATCGGTGTTGCACGAGAAATGAGTCCAGTTTTTTCGCGAATGCTCGTTTTTCAGTATAGCTCATTCCGCTTCCCTCCGAAGTGATTTCGCTCCTGCAATAAAACAGTGGCGCAACCGGAAAATAAGATACGCCAAATAGAGAACTCCTTCGATGAGAAAACTGTAGAAAATTCCCATAACACCACAGTGTGGAATCAGAAGAAGTGCAAGTACGACCGTGATCGCCTGTCCAATGAGTTCAAGCACGACAAACTCTTTTACATTTCCTTTAATCAAAAAGTAGGATCCGAATGCCCACGACAGCAGTTGAATAATCACAATGCCGAGTTGCCAATTGAGATATGGCGATGCATCGCGAAAGGAGTCACTGAAAACCAGTGAAAGGATTGATTTCCCACCGATTGCTCCCGCGATCATTCCCGCAAATCCGGCGATCAAAACGACGGTGCCGTAAAACAGCAGTACTTTTCCGTTCTCTTCATCGGTTTTTGCTTTTGCAAGTCGCGGGAGATACCACGTCGAAAGTGTGGATACCACAAGAAGAACTCCCAGTTCGCCTAGTTTCAGAACGCCCTGCCAAAGTCCCGCTTGATCGATTCCGCACTGATCGATGAGCGTTGTTCTAATGACCACCTGAACCAGCGGCGTGACACCGATACTCACGATTCCCATAAGAAGATATTCATTCATAGAAAAAAGTGATTTTTTGGAGGGCAGTGGCAAGATGAAATTGATGAGTTGATTTTTCATAAAAAATAGAATCGCAACCATTTGAATGACAGGAAGAGCTATCATGGCGGAGACTAATCCGATGAGTCCGGCTAGTTTGAGCGCGATTAAAGAGACAATAACTTGAATGGTGAGTGTCACCAGTGTGAATAAAAACCACCGGCGAAACCGTTCGGTACCTTGAAGGTGAGCGAGAACTATGATGGTGAGTGACGTGGCAAAAATAGAAAGGGGGATCAGTGGTACAACCCATTGATAGGTAATTTGTTCGGTGCATCCATACGGAACAAGTGCATGTGCACCAATGATAATCGCGCCAGTAAGAATTGATCCAACGAGAGAAATAATCACCGCCGCTCGAAAGTGATCCGAAACGGGCTCTTTTAATTGCTCTTGTGATGCAAAGCGGACGATGCCGGTCTGAAGAGATTTTCCGCCTACCGATTGGGATATATTGAAAATATTCTGTATATGACCAATCACGGCGAATCCCGAAGGGCCCAGAAGTACGGCGGTTATTTTGTTGAGGAAAAACATCACACTCAGGCGAATAATCGTCGAAAGAGCAGAGAGCGCAGTTACTTCGCGAAAGCCTTTAGTCATCAGATTGTTTCCACGTTGATGTGAAAGAGGTCAAAGAATTTTCGCGGGATCATTGAATTTTCATCGTGAACGTGAATCGTGGCGATGTTGTACAACCATGACTTTCCTTGAAATGGAGCACGCCGGTGTTGGGAACTCCATCGAGGCTTGAAGTGCCAATATCTGCGAATTGAAAATTTTCTTCTTGATGGAGTCGCCACAGGTTGTCAACGAGATAGTTCATAGCGCGAAGTGGTCGCCCTTTTTCGTTGTCTGCCCAGAATACCACATGGAAAAACGAGGGGCCGCTGTAGTAAATAATTGAAGCAGCAACGATCTCATTTTCGCGATCGGTAATTTTGAAACAACGAATAGGGATCACCTTTGCTGTTTCAAGAATCTCTTCGAAAGTGACATGGATCGATCGCCCGCGATCATGGCGATTGTCTCTGATAATATCAAAACAGTGCCGCATTTCATCGACGTGAACCGTTTCTTCAAACCGAACTCCTTCACGAATGGCGTGGCGAATATTTTTCCCGATAAAGCGCGAGTGGTATGTTCCATCAAATCGGCTCACGTCAAAAGAACTTGCCAGATCGGGAGTTTCCATCTGATATCCCATGGCGATAAAACTATGTATCGCTTTCCCATTGATTGTCGGCAAGAGAAATTCCGGGGGAATGGTAAGGGAGATTGAGAGGATTTTCGACTCTTGGGCAAACAATCTAAGATCTGACAGGAACTTTTCGAGTTCGTCCGGTGAAATCAGGAGCGATGTGACATGAAATCCGCCAAGGGGAGCAGAAAACGGGGAGGTGAGTACTCCCTTTTTGACGCCGGCTACGAGTCCAATTCTGCCTGATTCTGAAGAGAGATAGAGAACTTTGTCCACTTTGTGTTGATTCAGTTCAATAAAGGATCGTTCTAAAAAACAGTGAGGATTGTGAGTAAAATGAGCGTAGTACTCATCGGCGGTACGCGATGTGATCATTGAAACTCCCTGTCACTTGAATGTACGATCCGTGTGCAATGAGAGAATCTGTCGAGGGAAGTATGCTGGTAATTGTGTTTTCCCACGAATCTTTCTCCTCTCATTGATATGCAGTTACCGCTAAATGTAGTGAGTTTATGGAGGTAAATATACACCGATATCGCGAAAATCTGAAATGATTCATGCAATGAATCAAAATTTAGTGCCGATTTTTGCTCATTGGGAATGGAAAAATGAAAAAGTGGTGAAGGCTATCCCACCATATTTATTCGTGATCCTGAAGTGGCAAGGTTTTGTGTGTAAGCGGAGATTGAGGCGTTTGTTTTTAATGATTGAGTCGATGGATTTGCGGTGGATTCATTCGCAACGTCTTTGCTAGATTCTGTTTCTGATTTTTTCGTTTCCGGTTCTTCCGGTTCTTCGGTTTTTTCCGCCATAGCTTTTGCCTTTTCCGCCATAGCTTTTGCCATTGTTGCGCTGGCTGAAGAGGCTACTGAGTGATCCTGTCCTGAAGGATCAGCGGGAGCCATGGCGGCTGCGCGAACGGTCTGCATTTTCCGGATAGTCGCATCGGGATCACCAGAGACGGGTGAAGTGTCGATATCTACATTTCCACCAACTGCATACTGAGCTCCATCGGGACCGGACTGATAATCATAGGATGCACCTCCGCGAATGTGGACACCTCCGGCGGCAATGTGGGCTTGTTCGTGAGCTCTAACTTCGCGATCACGAGATTTCAGTTCTTCGACAGCTTTCTTTTCTTCTTCCGAAAGAGGTTCGCCATCGGTTCCTTTCTTTTCTGAATTTGATTTTTCATCGGATTTTTCATCCGCATCTTTTGCTGTGGGCGATTCGAGAACTTTTGCCGCGGCTTCCGGGGAAATTGACACAGAGTCTTCGCGCGGAACAACACTACTCCCTTTTTCCTCTTCTATTTCAACGGCGCTTACCGATGAGGGATAGAGTTGGGGAGTTTGTCCCTGTTCCATTGGTCTGTTTGTGAGAATCATCATGGGTATTCTCCGCGAAATAATCTGTTCTATTCATCCGTATCGGTAGATTTCCTTCTGACTTTACGCTTTTTCTTTTCTTATTCAACAATTGTGTTTACATTTTAGCTGAAAAATCACGTTCGCTATCGATTGAATAATTTGGTCAGCTTTTTTGTTGATTTGACTGTATATTGGACTTGACGAGCAGATGTTTTTATGGCAGAAGGAGCGATAATGAAACAGGTTTTAGGAATTCTGATTTTGGTGGCACTTGCGTTTGGTGCTTCAAAAAAAGGAAGCACAAAAGGGTATATGGGATGGGGTGTGGGCGGAGGAATTTCGCTGGCAGTTCCCGATGACGGTTGGAGTTTCCACAATTGGTATGATGGATACTATGATTACTATGATTACTATGATTACAATTGGTGGGGATGCCAAGGAGTTGGGCCTGGTGCTGAACTCAAAGGAGTTATCCGCTTTGGTATAGGAAAAGCGGGGTATATTCACTATGTTCCGAATGTTACTTGGTGGGGAAGATGGGAAGATGTCAACTACCTTTATCCGAATTGGTCTGATTATCCGAATCGGTCTGATGATGTTAAGTTGCATGACCACGAAGTAAATATCAACCTTTCTGGTGCACGCTATGTTCCACCTGTACCGCGCAGTTTCCCAGTGAAGCCGTATGTCGGTTTTGGGCTCTTGGATTTTAATATTTATACGTGGCGAGGAAAATCAGAGACGACAAATCGGAAAAATAAAGACACTGAATTCCAGATTCACCAGAATTTCTTCACCGGAGCGGAGTTTGAACTGGATGGAAATTTCTGGCCCTATGTGGAGTTTAAACTCTCTAATGGTGCGGTTGATGATTTCCAAATGACTGCCGGTTTTACTATTCAGGGCCGGAAATAGTATTTTAGCATCGGAAACCTTTGGAGGCCCGATGCAAAAAATCTACTATTCTATTGGTGAAGTATCTGAGATTGTAGGATTGGAGCAACATGTGCTTCGGTTCTGGGAGACAGAATTTTCCGATCTCAAACCGGAAAAGAATCGTTCTGGAAACCGAGTGTACCGCGAACGGGATATTGATATCGTTCGCAAGATTCAGTTTCTGTTGTACGAAGAGATGTTCACCATCGAAGGTGCGAAGAAAAAACTGAAACAGTTAAAAAAGATATCGCTTGATGAATATCGTCGAAGCCAAATGCTGTTACTCGATGCGGAATTCGTCCAGCAACTTCAAACAATTCTGGGGCTTCAATAGCTCCAGAATTTTTATACTCTGAACCGCCGAACCATGGACTCTAAATTCACCGACTCTTCTTCCAATCGAAGGATACTTTCTGTACCTTCGCGAATTTCCCGACTGATCTGAGCGATTGATTCGTTTACCGACTTGAGTTTCTCTGTGCTTTCTGCAAATCCGGCACTATTTTGGTTGATTCGATGCGAAATTGTTTGCATTGATGAATCCGCTTCTTCGAGCTCATCGTCAATTCTTTGCAATAGGTTGACTTCGCGAGTCGTTTCAATTGAAATTTCATCGGCTAATGTAGTGAGATAGCTGATTTTGTCGGCGCTCTCGGCGATTAATTTGTGCGAAGAGTCTATTTCTGAGGTCACTAAGCCAATCAGTTTTTCAATTTCCGAAGCTGATTTCATACTCTGGTCTGCCAGCATTTTAACTTCCCGAGCAACTACGGCGAACGATTTTCCGTGAACTCCCGCATTTGCGGCTTCGACGTGAGCGTTGATCGCCAAAAGATTGGTGCGATCGGCGATTTTTTCAATCACCGTGATGATACTGGCGATTTCTGAAGAGCGGGTGGCCAGTTCTATAATTGAATCGCGGGTGTGAGTAATCAATGCATTTGTTTCTCCGGTGACCAGAACCTCTTCGCGACATTTTTCGTGAACCAAGTGCACTGAACCGGTGAGTTCTATGAGATCCGTATTGATTGTCGAAACAGACTTAG
>DYSA01000596.1 GCA_020726425.1 Fibrobacter succinogenes
TTGCTTCAAACCTAAACCATCCAAGCCACATGGATTCGAACTCAGCTTTCTTGTTAAAGCGATCTTTAACTTGATACTTGGTATACGGATTTGATATGGTGTACTTTAGAAGTACAATCCTAAGATCAGATTCAAAAGGACTGGCTTCAAAAGAGTTCTTCTTTCTTCGACCCCATTCAACCAAATATCCATCACACCGTTGTATATCAATGACTTTGAACATGGTGGAGCTTTCATGATATGGAAGTTTGTCGTGTTTCAAGTTGAACATCCATGCATTTCTAACCCGATTGATTAGCTTGTCAATGTTCATTTTGGGATCAGGGTATATCATTGCATGAATATGGTGACGATACTTCCCGCCTAATACGGGTGCAAATTCTGCGCGAAAGATCACCTTCAACACACCACTCCTGAATGCTGACTTTTCATCATACTTTCGGTTCTCATTCATTCGATTGAATGCATTGATGCATTTGATTAGATCCAATTCATCAGAGGTTTCATCATAAACGAATGTTGCAAATATTGGCGTGACCCCTAGATCAATCAAAGAATCATGTAAATTTCGAAATCCCCAATACCTAGATTGAGAATAGAAAAAAGCACTTGTGGGACATATTCTCCACGGGTAATGATTGAATCTAGGAACCGATTTGAATGAAGAATCATTGATGCTCATACCCATATAATTCTGACGTTCATGCATCAATCTGCTCAAACGCATGACAACATTGAAGTCCAAACCACTTTGTGGACTAGAAAGTTCATTGATATGTGCATCAAGGATTTTGGTTGCTCGAATTCTTAACTCTATCATTTCCTCATGAAGGGCATCAGAATTCAATTTTGAATCAAATTCAAAGAAAATTGAACCATAATCATCATAATACCTATCACCGCCAACACAGGTCAGCATGATTGGGGCTTCTTTGAACTCAAATGTTCGTGAAATCTGACCTTTCTTTGGCATTGGAACTCCACATATTGTCTGATTTCTTTAAATTTGGTCTTCTACAAGAAAAGCGTCAATTTTCCGATAACGAAAAACAAAAATGCCGTTTCCTCATCAGAAACGGCATGTGTATCTTCCCTAGTCACAGTAGGCGTCGCTGTCGTTCAATATCGAATCGGTAGTGGATTCTCTTATGCTTTCCTTTCTGTCCACAACCACTTGCGAGTCCACCATTTTCTTCGGTGATTTCGCCATTATCTATCGCTCTGTACACAGTGGTTTGTGAGAGTCCATGTTTCTTGCAATATTGATGAATTGGTAGCCAAACCCGTTCTTCTTTGAGTTCTGGTTCCAACTTGATCAATATGGCTTTGGTAAGCAGATCCACAAAATTTGTGAAGTGCTTATCAGAAAAGCCCATCGCTTTTACCTCTTCGGAGATAGAAGCTAGGGCTTGTTCTTGTGACGAACCTTTTGTCTTATCCATACGGAAATCCTTTGGTTAGGGATATCCGTATTTAGGGGTCTTATACTTCGAAGTAATTGTTCTCAAGCCAATCGACATGATCCTTGAAGCGCTTCCTCATGGTTTCATGATTGTGCATCTTTTGGAAGTGGGTGTAGTTATCCATCGTGACGCTGATTGAGCTATGACCCAAGCGAACAGAGATGTACGCCATTTCATCGGGTTTGGCGCATACATTGTTCGTGGCGAAGGTATGGCGCAAACGATG
>DYSA01000597.1 GCA_020726425.1 Fibrobacter succinogenes
TCAGTGGCGAAGGCGTGGCGAAGTGCATGAGGAGTCAGATTTGGCGGAAGATGAAACCGTTTCCGGAATCGTTTGAAGGTTACAGAGATCGTTCCTTTCGCCAATCCCCGCTTGTGTTTTATCCCCAAAAACAAATCCTTAGAATTGTACTCACCAACGAACCACGGGCGTACATGAAACAGGTAGTTATGAATATTTCGACGGGTCTGGGTTCCCACCGGAACCAATCGTTCGTGACCGCCTTTCCCTTTTACCCGAACCGTTCCGGCAACGCTGTCAATATCGCTAACCGTCAACCGTTGAAGCTCTTCACGCCGCAGTCCGCAGGAGTACGCGAGATCAAGAATGACCGCATCGCGCTGGTCAAAATGGTTGGTGAAGAGGCTCAGTTTTTCGTAGGCGGATCGAACAAGATCGCTATTGGGGAGTGATCGGGGAATCGAATTACCTTTCTGTTTCAGCGGTTGTGGGGCAGGATTGAGAAGAAGAAACCCTTCGGAAGTAAGCCAGGCATAAAACGAGTAAACTGGATGAGTTTTTGAGTATTGTGTTTTCTGGTTTGTGTGCAACTCGGTGATTCTACGATAGTACTGATTCAGCACCTGAGTATCAGCAGTCAGGAACGAGTAGCCCTGTTCTGCGAGAAACTGCCCCAACTGTATTAATTGGCACCGTGTCGCCTGAATTGTTACCGGAGATCGACCCTTTCTTCGCAGTGAATCGAGAAAACCATCAATCATCCCACTGCTCACGGGGATGGTGTTTTTCATGGCTTCGTTTCAGATTTTCGATGGATACATGAGTGTAAATCTGCGTTGAATTTAGTGAACTATGGCCGAGAAGTTGTTGAACGTACCGGATGTCGGCACCGCCGTTAAGCATGTGAGTTGCACAGGTGTGGCGAAGGTCATGAACGCGGAAATGCCCTTCGATTCCAGCCATTTGCAAAGTATTATTAACGATGTTTCGAATATTTTCGCGGTTCATCTGGTTTCCACGGCGCGAGAGAAAAATGGTATCAGAAATTGCACCTTTTAAGAGGATTGATCGACCTTCGCAGACATACCGTTCCAGTGCCGAAAGAGCCGCTATTCCAACCGGAACCATGCGTGCCTTTCCGCCTTTTCCATCCTCGATAAAAAGCATGCCGTTTCGGCTATCGATGTCCGCAACGCGAAGACCAAGAAACTCTCCGCGCCGAATGCCGGTAGAGTAGAGAACCTCCATTGCCGCATGATCACGAAGTTTCACGGCTTCAGAAATGGTCATAGCTCTTGCCCGTGGAGTCTGCTTTTCAAGCGAATCGAACAGTTTTTCAACCTCTTCGCTATTCAAAATTCGTCCGGCAACGCGGCGACTCAGGCGTGGAAGTTCGATTGTCTGGGCGGGATTTCTGTAGAGTTTGTTTTCGTCGTAGAGTTTCTGAAAGAAGATTTTCAGAATCGTCAGCCGGTGGCAAACTGTCGTCATCGAGAGTCCGTTGTCGTGAAGAAAGCTGGCAAAGGTTTGAATCTGAACCCGTGTGACCGTATCAATATCAACCACTTCCCCACTATCAGAAAGCCAGCGACGAAAAACAGAAAGTTCAAAAAGGTAGGTCTGAATTGTGCGGGGGCGATAGCCGCCAAGAGTAAGTTGCTCTTCGAACCATTTTGCCAAGAGATCAAATTTGTGCAGTTTCATTTTTT
>DYSA01000068.1 GCA_020726425.1 Fibrobacter succinogenes
GAAAAGCGAACTCTTTGCCGTTGGTGAATCGGTGGGTGAACGTCTCTGGGAACTTCCGATTCGCAAAGAACACCACGATCAGTTGAAAAGTTCCATTGCGGATCTTCAGAATATTGGGAAAAAAGATCGCAATGCCAGTTCGATTACCGCAGCGGCATTCCTCAATAAGTTCGCCGGTGATACTCCGTGGTGTCACGTGGATATCGCCGGTGTGGCGTGGAAGAAAGGTGAACCAACGGGGATCAATCGCAAGTACGCCACGGGCTATGGCGTTCGGTTGTTCACCGAGTTTTTGCTCGGTCGCGAAGGCAAATAATCGGTTCTGTTGAAATGGTAAAGGGGTGTCTCGAAATGAGGCACCCCTTTTTTAACGCTCGCATTTGTTCCCTATTTTTGAGTTGCAATAAAGTCGCGAAGTTCTGAACACCGTTGCTTGAATGACTCAACTGCTTTTGTCTTCCCGTACTGATCGCTGAGTTTTTTAAACAGCGTCGTTTTGTTCAAAGCGGAAACAGTACTTTCTGAGGCTGATGTCCAGTTCGTGCTCTTTGCAGTGGTGAAGGCAAGCATTGCAATCGCTTTCTCTTCATCAGATTTTGCAAGATCAATCGCCTGTGCGTAGAATCGCGCGGCCATCTGTTGAGCGGCGTAGTTCGCCATGAACATGTTCATGCGATTGGCAAGATCTTGGTCAATCTGAACTGATCCGCTGTGATAGTCGAAATTTCTCACCTGATCCAGAAGTCCATACCCTCGCCAGAGAATATCGCTATAGTGCCATCCCCAATCCCAGAAGAAGAGGTTCCCCAACGCCATGAGTTGGTCATAGTTCTTTTTCGATGAGAGTTCCACTGCCTTTTGGGCAAAGGCGAATCGGGTGAGCGAAACTTGTCCGGCTATATCGGCAAAAGGGAGTGAATACTGAGTCACCAGAAGTCTGCGATAGTAACTCGAAACATCATCCCACTCTTCGGTAATAGTGTGGGAGTTTCGTTCTTCCCAGTACGAATCTCCGCATCGGGAAAATCGATCCACCGCTTGAGCAAACTCACCACAACGCATAAACTTATTGCCCGCCAGTTCCGCAAATCCCGAATCGTGGGGAAGAGAAGTATAGACGAGTTTGAGAAGTTCCGAGGCGGGGGATTTTTTCATGTTCTGAAGGGAATCGAGTTCCGGGATGTTTATGATACAGTCGAGAATTGTTTTCCCAAAGTTATCGTCGTTGGCCATGAAGGTTGCCGCCGCATTTCCATATTGATGGTCTAAGAGGTAGGCATTTCCTGCATATTCATAGAGGGTACTCTGTGAAAGCGAATCTGGCTCTGTCTTGAGAAACTGTTCCGCCGATGTGGTAAATTTGTCGCTGGAAACACCGTTCTGTGAAAGTTCTGCCAATGCAATAAACAGCTTTGCCGATACAAGCGTTGCTTCTTTTGTACCACTGGCAGTTGTTGCTTTTTCCGCAAACTTTTTTGTTTCATCCATGTTGTCTAGTTTGAAAGAAAGATAGGAGGCACAAAGATAGTAGAGCGACTTGTTTGGAACCTCTTTTTTGGTAGTCATTGCCACGGCGATTTCAAGCAGTTCCTTTGTCGCTTTCGCTACCGATGCTTCCGAATCTGATGTGTAGACTGGATTTTCAACATGAAGAATAGATATGGCGGAAGGAAGATCGGTGGTACTCGACACTTTGGGTTTCAAGTGGAATAGTTTGCGGAAAAATGCAGCAATCGATTCGGTAAATCTCGTCCACCATGACTTTTTCGGTGCAGAACTGACGTGAGAATCGGCAGTGAGAATCGAAGACCACGCCGATTCATCGAGATAAGAGGAATCTTTCCAGCCTGTTCGGTTTTTGGATGACTTTGAACTGCTCCACGGCGCGTGAGATACCTGCTTGAGCATACACACTTCCATGCGGCTCGACGAAGGTTCGATCTCGGCGAGTTGCCGAAGAATCTGGGGATTGAGATTGTTCTCGTACACCGTTTGAAGGAAGAGCATCATTGCCTTTGTTTCCGGTTGCTTTGCCGCCGCAAGACCGGCTTTCCAATCGGCAATGTACATACAGTTTCGATATCCTAGATAGAGAAGTTCAGGTGAATTGATCGCCACATTGACAAACTGAACCATTGCTTCACCGGGCTGTTTGAGGTAGCGAAGTGAACCCGCTTTGAGGGCGACCATTCTCCAGTAGGTTGTAGTGCGTGCACTTTTTTCCCATTTTGTCTGTTCGGTTATGGCGAGCACCGACGAATAATCGCCACTAAAATGTGAAAGGCGCAGTGCTTGGAATATATAGCGCTGTTGCAGAAATGGATTGCTACTTTCTCGCAAAGCCAAGGCGATAGCTTCGGAACTCAGTTGTTTCATCGACTCAATCTGTTCCGATGAAAATCCTTCGTAGTCCCAGTTAAACTCATTTTGAACAAACGGTTCCACTCGTTTGATAAAGGCGAAATATTGCTGTTCATTTTCGGTGAGTTCGGGAGCAGAACCACTGTCAAAGAGAAACGATTCCCATTGTGACTCAGAAACGGAAGGTTTGTAGGTGTGCCACTCTTTGATAATCGCGGTGTTAAGTGATGGCAGTTCGGGCTTGTTTTCACTGTAGTTGTACGGAGAGTACCGAGGTAGATCGGGAAGAAACGGTTCCCATTTTTGATCGGAAAGATGTTGTGAATAGATCAGGTAGGGGTGTTCTGCAAAATCTTCGTCCGCACAGGCGAAAAGCATGGAAGCCGATGTTGCGATGAGAATGCTCATTTTACTGAAATTGTTCATATAATCTCACAATGTTTTGAGTTGAAAAACGGTTGATTTGGGTTGAGTCCCATTGAAAGAAGGATATTGATTGCCGAGAGGAATCGTTGTGTCTTCGGGCCGCAACTCTTGCCGCGCGAAGTACTGTTTTGGGAGAAGAATCATCGAGTCGGATTATATCACCCGTTTGCACGGAAACTCTTGCAATTGTTCCTGATTCCTGAACTTTCCAGCGATTTGGCGCAATTTTCGAAACAATAGTACTTTCATTGAGATCATCTCGCGAAAGATCACGTATCAGTCCAACCATTGCATCATCCCTAAAAAGCACGCCCCATGAAAAGAGGGGAAATGCAAAGTCCAACGGAATAGCGTATGAGGAGAGCTTTTTCGTGTACGAATCAATGAGCGGGTAGTCAATAATTGAATTCGTTTCACCGGTTTTCCCCGGATCACCCATATTGTAAAACATGAGCATTCCGCGATCGACCGGCGGTATACCACTTTTTTGCACAAATTTGATCTGGTGAAGGCGTATCGTGGCGGAAACACTTCCCGAATAGGACTTTTTTATTGCAGTGAGAAGTGCAAAATATTTTTTTTGAGTTGAAATTGTCCAATCGCAATCAATCTGAATCTCGTTGAGCGGTTGGTTGGAAGATGTGTGCATTCTTTGAACCATGGTCACGATCTTTTCGGCAAGTTCAACTGCGGAGGAGTCATCCATGGCGCGAAGTGCATCGATTGTTATGTAGACCACGGGAATCACAGATATTTCGGAGGGAATTGAGGCAAGTCCGCGAATCGGTGCGATTGGGAGGATTCCCGTTGGTTCGCTACTTACATCAAAATAGCGAATATATAGTTTTGAAAGTCCAAGTTTATGCACAGTAATAGAATCATTTTGGTTCCACTGAAACGCCGTTTTCCACCAATATGCAGAACGAGTCACTGTGGACTCGTTCTTGCAAGATACAAGTAAAAATATCGCAAAAACGAATATCACTCGCATCGAAAATTCCTATCTTCGACCCCATACTATAGGAGGCGTTGGTTGGAGTTCCACCGGTTTCTGGGGGACAGAAGTGGAAAAGGCAGGCATTTCCACTTTCCGTTGAACCGCAGGCATTTCCACTTTCCGTTGAACCGTAACTTTGGATTCCGAATATCTGGGGGTAACGGTTTCACGGACTGGTGGTTTTGCCGGTTCCTTTGAACGATTTTCTAAAGCTGAAGAACTGGAGGCAGGATTCGATTTCGGATACTGCTTTTGACCTTTTGGCTTTCCGCTAGAATGGTTCGACTTTTGTTTCGACGATTGATCAGAGCGGTTGGGAGAGGTTGGACTCGCTTCGACACTTGGTTGGGTATAGACGCGTTGTTTGCGCTTTGGTTCAAACCATTCAGACATCTCATTGGATTCATCGGGATCAATACCGGCGAGTCGCATCGCTTTACGTTCTGCTTCTTCGCGCGCTTCTTCAATTTCTCGGAACACCGATTGAATATTAACATCCGATGTCGAGATTACAGGTTTTCCGGTAATCTCCATTTCTGGTGTTAATGTTCCATCACCGTAGTGTTGCCAGATTTCCAGCCCGTAATTTCCTTCGAGAAGCGATGGTTCAAATCTCCCAAAGAAATGGGTAAGGTTTCGAACATCACGCTCAAAAAAGTACTGAGCGTTATTGTTCGATGTGGCATCAACGGCTTGCGGAAAATCGATAATAACAGGGCCATTATAGGTCATAACGACATTGAATTCGGAAAGATCGGCGTGGACTACACCGGCGAGAAGCATTTTTATTACTTCTCGAAGAAGATAGTCGTGACAGTATGCAGCTTCTTCTGGATCAAACTGAATATCACCAAGTTGCGGTGCGACTTGGCCATTTTCATCCAAGAGAAGTTCCATGATAAGAACACCGCTCATACAAATATGAGGAACGGGAACGCAAACACCGGCGGCGTGAAGTCTAAAAAGGGTGTCTACTTCACTGTTTTGCCACTCTTCTTCTTCGACTTGCTTTCCATATTTTGTGTGCTTGCCCATAGCACGAGATGAACGGCTATTTTTTGTATGCCGACCTTCTTGATAGAGAACTTGGTTATGGAAACTTCGTTTTGTTTTCTCTTTATAGATTTTTGCGCATCGAACTTCGTCAGATGCGACTACTACAAAAACATCGGCTTCTTTTCCACTTCGTAATGGCTTGATAACGTGGTCGATGAGTCCATCCTCAAGAAGAGGCTCCAGACGCTTTGGTATCTTCATAAATAAGTATTGTTCCTTTATGGAAAAGGTGTTACGTTGGAAAATACTCTATATCCGCGACAATTGCTCTCAAAAAAAACGATTTATACAAATTCAAGAACAAATGGTGGAGCAATCATCACCGTTTTTTAGAGTGAAGTGTCACTATGGAATATTGTGATGTCAGTCGTCGACTTAGATTACGAGTGAAGCATGGATTTTAATGCTTCGGCAATTGCTTTGGCGGCAGCTGGAGAAATTGATCTTTTTTCTTCGCCAGCCCGTTTGATCATTCGTTTTTTGCGATTTACCTTTGGAGCAGGGGTTGTGACAACGCGAATTTCACTATTTGAAGATTCCCGTTGTGGTTTTGAAATTTCTGGAGCTGTATTTGATGGTTTGTATCGTTCTGCCAATTCTTGCTTTACGCGCTTCTTGATCTCTTCAAGACGATCTTTGGGTATTGAAGGTTGTTCTTCACTTTTTGAAGGAGTTGCTGGAGCCGTTTCATTTAATAGGGGACGTTTTTTGCGACGTTCCAGTCCATTTGCTGTAAAGTACTGAGGATATTTATTGCTCATGATTCACTCCCGTTACGTATAGCTATGTATCGTCATAAAATATGATTGACATTAGAGATGTGTGATACTAAAATAATGTTCGTAAATAAATCATTAGAGGAGTTGGTATGTCTGAGATGTCAATAAATGATCAATTAGCTGGTTTTTTAGCTGAAGAAGATGAAAATACCATGGAGGGAAAGTACCTTACTTTTCATTTGGGTAATGAACTCTATGGCCTTCCTATTGAATATGTTATCGAAATTATCGGCGTCCAGCAGATCACTCGCGTTCCGGATATGGCGGATCATGTAAAAGGTGTTATTAACCTTCGTGGTCAAGTAATTCCCGTGATCGATGTTCGCATCAGATTTGGAATGGAAACCCGTCCGTATGATGAACGAACCTGTATAATGGTGACACGTATCCGCGGGCTTTCAATAGGTCTTATTGTTGACTCTGTTGATGAAGTGCGCGACATTCCACCAGCATCAATAGTGACTGCTCCTGCGGTTTCAACTTCGCAAAGTGGTCGGTTCATCGAAGGGATTTCGCAGCAAGGAGCGGGTATTGTGGTGATAATACTCGATCTGCAGGCATTTTTGTACGCCGATATGGATGCGGAGCCTAAAGAAGAAGAGTAGGAGCTGTCGATTTCAATTGCTCGAAAGTACAGTAATGCCCGTTTATCGGGCATTTGCTATTTTCAGATGGGTAGTGAATATCTTGGATTGAAAAAAGCAGAGAGTAAATTTTTAGTGCGATGTTGTATCTGCACGACTCTTTTTAGAAATAATTGCATGAACACCTAATTCAAACAAATTTTCATTCATCGTCGATTTTTCACGAAGTACTTCATCTGTTGAGGAGAGTTTAAACATATTATTTTTGTTTGAGAATCCGTATGTCATAGTACCGTGATAGTTAAAAAAGAACTGTGCAAGAAATCGTTCTGACATCTGTTTTTCCGTAAAAAGCCCTACGCCCCAACTTCCTCCAAATCCAAGCATTGATTCTGAACGCTGAAATAGTTCATTGGTCGATGTTGTTTGTACCGAAAAATAGGAGAGTGGAATAGCTCCGGCAGAGAGAGTGATCCCCGTAGCTTCAATCCCTGTAACCGAAAAGTATTCAGGATTAAATCGATACTGATAGGCAAAGAGAAGTTCTGTTTGATGGTTGTCAATTTTGGAAATATTATCGAATAGAGAAATGCTTATCGTATCGCTTAACGCTGAAAAAACAGCTCGTTGGCGTCTGAATCCGTACGATGCCTCAAGTGTAATCGATTTGAGAGAGTCGATTCGATGGAAATATCCGAGGGAAAGTGGGAAAGAAAAACTTTGAGTTTCTGGTTTCATTAACCATTTAACGGAAACGTATTTGGTTGCCTCATCCATTTTCAAGAGTGATGCAACACTCTCTTGGTACGTTTTCTGTTGATTCATCCAATCGCTAAAAACATCGGAAGAGGTAAAACTCCACCGAGCTCCGAGTAGAAAACCTTGGTAAATAGGTTTTAATACAATAGCGGGAGTAGAATCTTTAGGGAGAGTATCTGCAGATGTAGCGATTGAGTCAAATCCGGGGATTGGAAGAATGGTGGTATCGGTGTAACGCGATGTTGTTGAATCGGAAAAGCTTTGCCCCATAACGAACAGTGGCAAGGCAAGAAAAAGTAGTGAGAATTTCATCCTTTTTTCATCCGTTCTGCATAGGATTCTTGCATATAGTTAGGAAAAATATTGATCGCTTCAGTCCAAAACGCAGAATCGCCCCGAGATATTGCGAGAGTTGCCGCCGCGAGTCCCGTTGCAAGATTGCCTTTTTCAAGCAGCAACGATGGACGATCAGCCAAACCTTCAATAAGGGGGGAATGGGGATTTCCTGCGGGATCAAAAATTACTATATCTGACTGCCGTGTCATTTCGAGGAATGTCTCGGCACTGATTTTTGCATCGTCACTTATGCGAGTGATACAACCTTTTTGTTTGATAAATGTCGCACCAAAGACTGAGTCTTGCCGTGCATCAAAAGCTACTGAAATTGTTCCATCACCGGGCCATGAAGCTGCCACTGTTTCAAGAGTTGACAGAGGTAGAATTTTCGTTTCACCGGTGGCGAATAGCCCTTTGACAAAGGCAATACTTATGCGAAGTCCAGTAAATGATCCCGGACCAACGACGATCGCCGCTCGTGAAATATCAGCAACGGAAATATTCGCCATCGCAAACATAGACTTAATTGCAGTTGTAATATGTTCAGAATGAGCATTTTTCACATATCGATTGAGTGACATTTGCGGCGAAGATTCATGAACAAGGCCGATACTTAAAAAAGATGATGATGTATCTATTCCGAGAGTCCAACTCATTACAAATCCTTTATGGTTCAATGGATAGTAAAATATATCCCGCTTCGCCCATTTTTGGTTTGAAGATCAATATCATGCCGATGATCGAGCATTGACCAATCTACTAAAATTGAAAATAGATAAACGGTTGTGTTTCTGCGGATGCAGTTATGTACACTATCCAGAACATTGATCCGAGAATTACCGCTTTTACGGTTAGAGGTGTTGCATTATAGTGTAACTTTACCTTTTCAAAAAGATTAGACGGTGCAAAGTGGACAACAAATCCAATTGCAATGAGTGCCATTACCATTTGATAACTGGACAGAATCGTGCTCCACTGCTGTAAATCAAACCGAACATGAGTAATGTTTCTGATTACATCAAATGCCGTATCAAAGTTCCGAGCGCGGAAAAATATCCAGCAGAATGATACAAAATGGAAAGTTAGAATGACTTGAATAACTTTTGTACCCTTGTTTTTGGGAATCGAAATGAATTGCCCGAAAAAACGTTCTACTGCCAATGCAGAACCGTGAAGCATTCCCCACACCACGAATTTCCACGATGCGCCGTGCCACAATCCTCCGAGAACCATGGTCAAAAAGAGATTCACATAGGTTCTGATTTTCCCTTTTCTGTTTCCTCCCAAAGAGATATAGAGATAATCGCGAAGCCAAGACGATAGTGAAATATGCCACCGCTTCCAGAACTCGGTAACGGATCCAGATCGATATGGTGTTCTGAAATTTTCCGGAAGCCAAAATCCCATAAGAAGTGCAATTCCGATTGCTATGTCCGAATAGCCAGAAAAGTCACAGTAGATTTGGATCGAATAGCCATAAGTGGCGAGAAGGTTTTCGATGGCGGTGTAGCTGTTAGGAGCATCGAATACGCGATCGACAAAATTCGTGGAGATGTAATCAGAAATAACCGCTTTTTTAAACAGTCCACCAATGATCAGGAAAAACGCAGTGTGAAGATTCTCTTTTGATAGTTTGAGTGTTTGATACATTTGAGGAATGAAATCACTGGCCCGAACAATCGGGCCGGCAACGAGTTGTGGAAAAAATGACACAAAAAAGAGAAAGTCAATAAAACTTTTTGTCGGTGCTAATTGCTTTCTATACACATCAATAGTGTAACTGAGCGTTTGGAATGTATAGAAAGATATTCCCACGGGGAGTATTATATCGGCAAGTGAAAAGTTCGTTTGAAAGAGAGAATTGCTTGTTTCAAGAAGAAAATTTGTGTACTTAAAATAAGCGAGCATACCCAAATTAGAGACAAGGCTCGTGATAAGATAGAATTTTCGAACCTTGGGGCGATTTTCATTGTTGATCATTTTCGCTAATGTGAAATCTATGATCGAAGAGACCCCGAGCAGTATAAAGTAGATTCCACTTGATTTGTAATAGAAAAAAAGTGAGAAAGCTACAACGTAAACAACGCGAAATTTGTGTGCTTTTTGGGTCATTATATAGAGCGCATAAAAGAAAATAAACAGTCCAAGAAAGAGTGAACTGTTAAATAGAAGTGGTTTTGTTGGTGAAAAGAGAAACCAATCGGCCAGTTGTGGCACCGTGGGAATCAAATTTGAAAATGACTGTATGAAATTTACTGTATCCACTTGCTCTTAACCTCTTTATCTCTGAATTCTGGTGGAAATGTGAAATGTAGCTATTTTGTTACTACTCAGGTACCACGAAAA
>DYSA01000598.1 GCA_020726425.1 Fibrobacter succinogenes
CCGTGTATAGTCTCATTTCTCAGATCACTTCTGGATATGCAAGTTCAACCGGATTGATGCCGGACTTTGTAACTGCATCACCAGCAAAACCTGATGCTTCAGGTGGTGGTACAACTGGTGAAGCATCCAACACTCAGTATGGTTGGAATGCATGTCGTTACCCATGGCGTATCGCTACAGACTACGCAATGTGGGGAACTGCAAGTGCTAAAACTGCAATGGTCAAAGTCACCGATTTTATTTCGGGAAAATACTCAGATCCGGCTGAAATTTTGGGTGGCCCATATACTCTCGCAGGTACAACCGCTATTAAGAACAATGAAAATGCTTTTTCTGCACCATTTATTGCCGGGGCAATTGTTGACTCTAAGTATCAGACATACCTAAATAAAGGGTGGGCACATCTTCAGACTCATAACGATGAGTCTGATGCGTATGGTGCTGCTATCAAACTCATGTCTATGATGGTTATCTCTGGTAACTGGTGGAAACCGACCGATTCTCCTACAGGAAATATCACTGGTCCGGACACAACCGTTCAGTTCACTCTTGATGACTTTGCAAATGGCATTACCGGCCAGACCGATTTAGGTGCAAGCGTTGGTGCGAAAAAATACGGAACTACGATTGACAAAGACTCATGTGGTCTCTGGTACGTTTGGCAGGATAAAGAAGCTAAACTTGGAAAAGGTACAACCTTTACCAATATGTCAGGAACAACACTCGCATCTGTTGAAAATGGAGCGAACAACGCTGGTGACATGATGACCGGCGGGGTTATGGGCTTCAAAATCTCTAAAGGTACTGCCGATAATGACTGGGCTGGTCTTGGAGTAAGTTTCGGTCAATCAAAAGGTGTCAAAGACCTTGCTCTCGATTACTATGATCTTTCAAAACTTTCTGCGATCTTGGTACGTATCAAAGGAACTGGTTCGGTTCGTCTGAATGTTATGACGAAAGATGTTGATGCAGTAGGATATGGATACTATGGTACAGAAATCACCGGTATTACTGATCAGTGGCAGACTATCGTCGTAGATCCAGCGACATTTGCTCCTGAAGAAGGATCTGATGCGGCAAAAAAACTGATGAAATGGAACGATGGTAAAACTCAGTGTCATGGTATTGGTATCGATGCGGCTACTCAGGTGTGTAATATCGAAATTGATTATATCAAACTCTGTGGTGTAACTGAATCAACGTTCGGTCTTGAACCGGTGGTTGGTAACAAAGCTCCTACGGGAATTAACCTGACGAACACTTCGGTGAAAAGTGACATCGCAACTGGTTCAGTTGTTGCAACTGTAGCAGTTACAGACCCTAACCAAGGTGATACTCATACTTTGAAACTTAAGAGTGGCGGAGACAAGTTTGAAATTTCAGGGAAAGAGCTGAAAACAAAAACGGCACTTACTCCTGGTAGCTACGATGTAACAATCGAAGCGAAAGACAACGGTGGTCTTACGTATGATCAGACATTTGCAATCAAAGTAGTTGATGCTGCGGCGAACAATGCTCCAACCGATATTATGTTGAGTAGCCTTTCTGTGTTGACAACAGATGGTGCGGGCAAAGTAGTTGGCACTCTTACTGCAAAAGACGCAGATGCCGGTGATACTCATACCTATAGCATCGTAAGTGGTTCTGAATTTACAATTTCTGGTAATGAACTGAAAACTAC
>DYSA01000599.1 GCA_020726425.1 Fibrobacter succinogenes
TATCAGCTTTTGCATCTCAGGTATCAGCTTTTGCATCTCAGGTATCAGCTTTTGCATCTCAGGTATCATCTTTTGCATCTCAGGTATCATCTTTTGCATCTCAGATATCAGCTTTTGCATCTCAGTTTTATGGATAATTATTGATATAGTGAGTTAAATTCACTTCCTTTTTAGAAATTGTCATACTATACTTCTACAAAAGCGCGCGTGATGTTACAAAATCATCGCCGGCAACCACAAAAACAGGTAAGGGAGAGAGAAATGGAATCAATAAACCATAAAAATCATCTACATTTTTATCGAATTCAACGAGAAAAGTCGCTTGCAGATATGGGAATGATCTTTGGCATGTACTCGGAGACCTACAAGAAGATCGAATTGGGACTGAAATCACCATCCATGGATCAGGCGTGGAGAATGGCGGACTTTTTCGGCCTCGAACTTCATGAACTCTTTTTTAGAGAAGGACAAAAACCGGAACTTCGCGTAATTGTACAAAGAAAAAGGGCGAATCAACAGAAATAGAGCAATCAGTAGCGGAGTATTCTAAAAGCAATCGTTCGTGATTGGCAAAATAGTACCGTGCCATCTCATAATTCGAACAGCTCTGCAAATCTGGATAGCAATGTCAGCTACATCATCTCCCAATCAAACAAAAAGGCCCTCGATACAATCCGAAGGCCTTCATACACAATCTAAAGTAAGAAAAAACTACTTAACTACATCTGTTGATGAGATATAATAGTACTCGAGATCTGCTTTTCCAACATTTATACTACCTGTTGTAGCATCTGAGAAGGCTGTATCGATTGCAACTTTAGCAAGAACATATCCACGTCCACCACCAAGTTTTGCGACAAAGTATGGAGCTGAAGAAGTATAGGCGATTTTTGTTTCGGTTGCTTTATCTGCAATACTCATCAGCTTAGTTGAAAACAATTTGACACTTTTGGTAACGTCGACAAACGTTGCAGAATCGACGGCAGCGAAAGTTGTATTATTACACGATGTAATTGTCGTTGTTAAGTAAGAATTAATCGCCCGTTCAACAGTATTAACCGTTCTAAAGTCAACACGAGCAGAATCTGCTGGTAAATACTGAGGTTTACCAATATTTGAAATTCCCTTCGAGCTAACGCCTTCACCCTTTACCGCATCAAGACTAGCTTTACCTCCCCCAAGAACATTATAGAGAGAAATTGCCTGCTTGACGATTCCTTTGTCTGCAATTTGTTCATCATTGCCATCTTTAACAAACAATTTGTAGTCAACGGTATCCGCAGATGTGCCTTCGATGGCAATAACACGCACAGAATAGTTCGCTTTTTTAGCAGTAGCAGTCGGTGTCAACGAAACCGTCGCAGAACCAGCAGAGATTGCGGTAAAAGATGAAACGGTTGCAAGAATTTCGGTCGCCGGAACCGATACTTTTCCGGTACTGTCAAATACAGTGACTGCAAACGCTGTGCTTGCAATCGGTTTTGCCGAAACAAAAGAAATGGTGAGAGTTTTAGCTGTCGAAACAGTGGTTGAACACTGTGCCTCAGTCGTTGGAATTAAAGTTACCAAACTCTGGCCCAACTTTGCAATAGAATCAGCATGCAGTTTGAGTGAATCAGCGGTGGACAGCTTTTTTGTAGTATCCGAACCAACAAGATTGTCTTCTGAACAGCCGA
>DYSA01000600.1 GCA_020726425.1 Fibrobacter succinogenes
CCCCATCGAAAGCAGCATGGGGATATCGTCCTGAGTGACGACATGACCCTTGCGGAACTGCGCGTCCTTGCTTTCGCCGGGGACGATGCGCGTCAGGTCATGGCAAAGCACGTGTCCTACGGCATCTTTTGTGTCGATGAGCTTCATACGCGAATCATATCATTATTCTTTCTAAAATACAACGCTTTTATCCGTGTTGTTCCATCGTGAACCAATATTCAGAAAAAATAACAATATATCCTCCGATCTTTTGAATTTCTGAGAAAAGCTAGGGAACCACTGATTTAATTGAACCAGAAACCGCCGCATGATATAATAGACACATCAAATAAAACGGAGTAACGTATGCGGCAGCAAACATTTACGGACATCGAATACAGTGGTCGGAAACGCAAAACAAAGCGAGAAGAGTTTCTTCAAGTCATGAACGAAATCATCCCGTGGGAAGAGTGGATAGTCTTAATCCGCCCATTTTATCCAATCGGGAAGCGTGGCCGTCCACCGATGGGGATCGAGAAAATGCTGCGGATGTATCTGTTGCAATCGTGGTTCAACCTCTCGGACGAAGGTGTCGAAGATGCAATCTACGACAGCTATGCCATGCGGACGTTCATGGGCGTCAACTTTTGCGAAGAGCAAGCGCCGGATGCAACTACGCTCCTGCATTTTCGGCATTTGATCGAAAAAAACCATCTCGGCGAAGCCATGTTTGCGGCGATCAACGCCGTGCTGGAAGCAAACGGTTGCATCATGCACGGTGGAACGATTCTCGATGCAACCATAATCAACGCCCCCAGCTCGACGAAAAACAAAGACAAAGCCAGAGATCCCGAGATGCACCAAACCATGAAAGGGAATGAATGGCGGTTCGGCATGAAAGCGCATGTCGGAGTTGATGCCGGAACAGGGTATGTTACGGCAGTGACAGCCACGGCGGCGAACGAACACGATATCACGCAAGCGGCAGCATTGATTCGCGCGGATGATACGGTGGTGTATGGCGATTCCGGCTACCTCGGCATTGAGAAACGCTCGGAAATTCTGGCAAATGAAACTCTTTCCAGCATCGACTATCGAATCAATCATCGGCCGGGTAAACTGCGCAGCCAGAGCGATCATGGCGGGCAAGACTGGGAACGTGCGATCGAACGCCAAAAATCTTCGGTTCGCAGCAAGGTTGAACACCCATTCCGATTTGTTAAGGTGCAATGCGGCTTCCAAAAGACGGTCTATCGCGGCATTGCCAAGAATTTAAATCGGTTGCATCTGTTGTTTGCCAGCTCAAACCTATGGATGTGTGCTAGAGCAGGGCGAACTCTATCTTGTTCCATGGGATGACTCTGCTCAATCGGGGGTAAACGCCCCATCGAGAGTGTCGAAATAGCAGATTAAGGGTTGAAATTGCGCTCGTAGTTTCAAAAAAATGAAGTTTTGCCGCTATGTATGACAATATGTTTCTTTAATCAGTGATTCCCTAGTATTATACAGTTTTTTCTCGTGATTACCACGCTTTTTAAAATTTCTTCGCTTCGCATCCTTTTTTCGCATCGTTTTTCTTGCGGCTTTCATTTCTGCGTACACAAATAGTCTTTGTGGCTTAGGAAGCTCATCCTTTTTGCTTTCTGCATGCTCAGATTAAGCATTGTTCATACGCTGCCTTGTGTGGATAGTTTT
>DYSA01000601.1 GCA_020726425.1 Fibrobacter succinogenes
AAATCAGTTCGTTGAAATTTACGATGATGGAATTTTAAGCGCTACAGCATTGGGGGTAGATGACTCCGTTCATATCTTTGATATCTCAAAAGCACCAACCATTACCAAAAAGGCGATCTTTACGGGTACAATCGCCAATGGTTTTGGCAATATGGTGGTAGACTCTACGAACGATTACCTCTATTGTTTGCATGCTGGTGGCAGTAGTTGGATCGATGTTATTAATCTTCATCCCTATCTCCCCACAATCACTCCGGTAAACACGGCTCCCACGGTTAAAAAAAATATCCCTGACATCACCATGGGGACTAGTGCCGTTTCATTACCCATGACCACCTATTTCACCGACACCGAGACTCCGGTGGGTTTGACCTATAGTGTAACTTCAAACTCAAATAGTGCCGCCGCAACCCCTGTGGTTTCTGGCAGTACGCTTACCATTTCCGACGGGGGCACCAACGGGGTGACTACTATTGTTGTTCGGGCGACGGATCCTAGCGGTCTGTATGTAGAGGATAGTTTTGTGGTGACTCGGTATGTTGCTCCTGCAAATACCAAACCAACGGTGACTTCTTCAAAAACGGCCACCGCAAAAGAGTTGGTTCTCTTTAGTTACACCGCGACCGCCACAGATGCAGAGTCAACGCCAACAATTACAATTGATAACAAACCGAGCTGGTGTACCATTAATGGAGTTATCATTTCCGGTACGCCATCAATCGGTGCGGCGGACACGAGTTTTCGCGTGATCGCTTCGGACGGATCGTTGTTTGATACGGCAATTGTGACGGTAACAATTGGCGATTATAGCAATACTGCTCCCACGGTAACTGCTGCTATTCCCGATACTGCCACGGATGTGTCACCATTTTTGTTGCTCCTCACGGACTACTTCGGCGACACCGAAACGCCAACGGAACTCATTTTTACCGTTGAGTCGAACTCTGATGAGTCGATTGCTTCAGCGGTGACTTCGGGGAGCAATTTGACAATCACCGACGGTTCGGTGAACGGAACAGCAGAGATTGTTGTCCGTGCCACCGATCCAAATGGTCTGTTCGTGGAAGATACATTTACTATAACCCGTGCCGTTTCATCGATCTTGTTACAGACCAAACCGGCTGTCGCCGCAGTGACGATCGGCAATCAGAGAATTGCACTTCTTCCCGGCGAACAGCTCACCGGCGTTGTTCTCTTCGACCTTCGCGGAAGAGAACTGTTCCGTCAAAACGTAAACGGCATGACTGTAACGCTTCCGCCAGTTGGTGCGGGGGTTCAGATCCTGCGGATCGTCACCAGTTCAGGAATCCGTACGGTAAAGGTCGGCGGGTAGGGGACGGGATTCAACGAATCAACGAAACAACGAAACAACGAAACAACGAAACAACGAAACAACGAAACAACGATAATGCGGGCGGTGGAAACATCGCCCGTTTTTCGTACCGGTTCCTGTAGGTCAGGCCCGATGTGGGTGTATGTGATTGTTGACTGATAGGATTTTTGATTTGCAAACTGCTCGAAAATCGTGACCGCCGAAATTCTCGGGAAGTCCATAAATTCGAGATCAAAGATAAGTTTTGGGGAAGAAATCGGACAGAAAAAGCAGAAGAAATAAATTGACGAACGCGGATATTCACTAATCAAAATTCAACCCGATTACCCAGTTCGAGC
>DYSA01000602.1 GCA_020726425.1 Fibrobacter succinogenes
CTAAAAATGAAAATGGTCGCCGCGTTGGAAGTAGCGCTTACTTAAGCGTTATCACAGTGACCAATGCAAATGGAGAGACGGTTCAACTGCGCACAACGCTTCCGGTCCACGGAATCAAAAAGGTTAACTAAAACATCACGTCGCAGTTAGTGGAAACAGGGAATCAATTTTGGTTCCCTGTTTTCGTTTAATCAAAACTTTGAACCTTTGAAAGAAATGAGATTTGCGATGAAAACCGTACTACTCCTTCCCGCTTTCATCATTGCCGCCACCGTTCCCGTATCTCTTCCCGATTCAACCGGAGAAATTTCAACCTACCAAAATGGCGCGGTGATCACGGCGGATGGGAAAATTCAACTTTCAAAATTGGTTTCCAATCAACTGAGTTTTGCACACCACAACTACTCACCTCTTTTTATTGGAAACAAAGGGTGGTTTTATGTGAACAAATCCGGTGACCTCGTTTTCACCGTAACCTACGACAACGGCCCCGATGAGTTTCACTCGGGACTTGCCCGCACGAAGGTCGATGGGAAATATGGGTATATCGATTCAAATCTCACAATAAAAATCGCACCGCAGTTCGATGCCGCCTTTCCCTTTTCCGATTCGGGAATTGCGAAAGTGGGGAATAACTGTACCCTCGAATCGGATGGGGAACATTCGCGCTGGCAGTGCGAAGAGTTCTTCCTCATCGACACTTCGGGGAAAATTGTCACCGACCACTTTTTTGAATGAGTTCTTCGCACCATTCTCAATGCGGGGACGAACTTCGCCGAAGCAAGGTGTCTGAAATCATGTATTTTCAGATTCGTAAAATTCAATAACTCTCGGCGAATGAGAATCCATGAAACTGTTCTACTTTATATCCGAAGCGTTTCGTTCACTGGTCGAAGGGAAAATGGTTACGCTCGTTTCCGTGATCACGGTGGCGGTGACACTGTTCTTTTTGACGATCTTTTCACTGGCGGCGATCAATGTCAACTTGTGGGTCGATCAGTACAAAAACGAAGCTTCAGTGGTGGCATTTTTTGATGTAAACATCCCTGACTCTTCAGCCGAAAAACTCTTTGCAAAGATCAAGAACAGTCCCAAAATTAGTTCTGCACGATTGATCAGCCGAGACGAAGCGTACAAAACGTTCGCCGAAATGTATGGAAAAGAGATGCTCACGGCGGTGGAATCAAACCCCTTCCCCACTTCGATAGAAATTGTTCCCAACCCTTCAGTAAAAACCGAAGATTTAACCAATCAACTCAAGAAAATCCCCGGAATCGAATCGGTTTCAGTATCACAAGAGTGGATTGACACGATGAAAAAGTTCCGCGACAGTTTCAAGGTTGCGGCGATCATTTTGATTTTGATCATTCTCGGAGCTCTCTATTTTACGATCACGAACACGATTAAATTGACCGTATTCGCACGCATGGATCTTCTGGTGAATATGCAGTATATCGGTGCTACTTGGTGGTATGTGCGGATTCCCTTTATTCTCGAAGGCGTGATTCAGGGAATGACCGGCGCCGCTGTGGCATGGGGTGGTGTAAATATCATGGCCGTGGTTCTGAACCGTTTTCACCTGTTCACCGGAGGACCAAATCTTCTCTGGATACTTCTGGGAATCGGTGCGGTTCTCGGGTTTGCGGGAAGTCTCGATGCGGT
>DYSA01000603.1 GCA_020726425.1 Fibrobacter succinogenes
ACTAGCACCTGAGTTGTAACCAGAAATCTCGTGTGCTGTTGTGGAATATGTTCGTGCTGATGAGAAATGTTTCGCCGGGGCAAATCTGATGATAACCAAACGATTAATCGACAAAAGACAATTCTCTTTCGATTAATCGTTTCTTCTTTTGGTCGATGTCGCAATAGGTCTCAGAGGGCGCGAAGTAACAATCCACAGACCAAAAACGGTTGCCTCATTTCTGAGACAACCGTTTTTAAAAGGGGATTTGTGGAAGTGTTACCGGCGAACGCCGATTAACGATTTGAACACTTTTTTCGATCCATCTTGTGCGGTGTAGCGAATCGCCGCAACATAGGAACCACTTCCTACATATTCGCCATTGCGGTTTTTCAGATCCCATTTGTAGGTCTTTCCACCAAATGAATCGAGAGTTCCTTCGTCGATACTGTTTCCTACGGCGTCGTAGATTTCAATTTCCCATGATCCGTTCAGATCCGAAGGTACTGCGAAGAAAGTACCTTCGGTTTCTTGGTTCACCGGATTTGGTGCGAACATCGGCGCGGTAATCCCCGATTTCTGTTTTGAATCAACCATGATTATCGCCGTTGTCGCATACAGGGTATCTTCGACTCTGCTGATTTCAATCGAATCGCGTTTCGTGGAGAGAACTTTGTAGGTCGTACTCAGTTTCACATCCCCGAGAAGGGAATCCGTTTTTTCAACTGTTTTGAGATTGAACTGTTCGTATGCAACCGTTGTAACCAACGTGTCGCCATTGTTGTTGATATCGTACGTTGTGTCGATTATTTCAACCGTATCGAGAATCTCTTTTTCCGTTGTCGTATCTTTGATTACGCTTTCCGTAGGAATGAAAATTGACGTGTCGACAGTGGTGTCAATCGCTACTGCATGAGTAAGCGATTTCACAAAAAACGATTTTGATCCGTGGAATGTACCATCCCAGAACGTGTCGGTAATTTGAAAAATTGAATCAACACTGTTTTCTGTTTTGATCGTCGTTGTAGTTATATCCTTGTTGGGAAGAACCGCTTTTTTAACATCAACGGTTGTATCGATAATTGTATGATTCGTATCATTGTAGATTGAATCTTTTACAATCACATTATGCGGAATGGACGTTTCATCGCGATAGATTTCACGACTTCCTTTTACCTTTGTTGTTTTCGTAATCTTACTTCCGTGAACAACGCCATCCCACAACGTATCGGTGATCGACTTGATTGTATCGACGTAGTTTTGAACTTTCACCGTGGTAACCAACGTGTCGAGGTTCGGCTGAACTTTGCGAGTCACCGTGGTCACGGTATCGACAATTGCACGGATCGTATCTTTGCGCGTTGCGATCGTGATCACCGGTTTGTACACCAGTGTTTTAGTCGAAGTCGAAAGAACAACCGTGTCTTTTTTCACAGAAATCAGTTTGATTGACGTTCCAATTACGGTAGAGTTCTGCAACGTATCAATCTGATTCAAGAGAGAATCGAGATTGATCTGGTAGGTCGTCGTTGTAACCAGCGTGTCTTTGTTCGACTGATATGCCGAATCGAGCTTGCTATAGGTTTTTTCAACACCTGTTTTGTGGATCTCCGTTGTTTTAATCACTTTCGGAATAGCTCCGAAATAGACGGCGATCGCATGGTTCGCGGTCACGTTG
>DYSA01000604.1 GCA_020726425.1 Fibrobacter succinogenes
GTTTTCTGAGCGTGGTGGTGAAGGCGCTGTTCTATGTTTTCGTGATGGCGATAGAGGAGATAGATCACCAGAACCACCAGTGTCGGAAGTGCATAGGCGAGATTGTATCCCGCGATAGCGAAAAGCTCACCCATGGGCGAGAGCGATGCTTGGTGAATCTGTTCCGCCGCGAAAAGGTAGGGGAATGATCCTGCCAGATTCGTAATCTGGAACAGTGCCCCAAAAATGAACGCTCCCTTTGGCGATATTTTCGCAAAGAGAATCGACATTTTGGCCAAAGGCGATTCGGCGGAAGAGTTTTTTTCCAGAATGAAATAGACCGGCATCCCCACGAGTATGAGCACCGAAGAGAAAAGTTCCGAGAAGTAGTACTGGCTGTCGTCCACCTTGGAGAACTGATCGATAACCGGTTTCACCAGCGCATTAAACTGTTCTATGTTAATTTCGAGAACAATCCCCGCGACAAAATAGACCAGTGTTACTCCGGCAAAAAAACTGAGTGCCGTGGGCAGTGGCCGTCTCGTTGAAAGCAGAAGAATAAAAAAGATTATCTGAAAGGTGGTGGAGAAACTGTCAAAGAGGCCCGTGGAAAGCAGTACAAGAGGAAGGGACATCGGTTGCTCACTTTGTTGAAACCGATCAGTGAAATTTCCGAGTGAAACCTCTCTGATCGATCGCTGTTATCGGTTCATTACCGCAGAAAGTTCATTTAAGGTGACGCTTCGGAAGTCCAAGGCAAATCGGGATGTATCTTCGTAGCCACACAGAATCGCCAGTTTTTCAACGCTTCCTTCAAACCCATTGTTGATATGCCCAAGGGCGTGGTGGATTCGCACGTGAGTTATAAATTCTGCGAGAGACATGTCCAGTTCGCGGCGGAACAGGGTTTCTACAAAACTGAGCCCCGTGGTCAGCGCTTTGCAGACCGATTCTGGCGATAGTTGCGAGTCATTGTAGTGGCTTTCGATATAGGTGCACACCAGTTGTACTTCGCTGTCCATGATTGAAATTCGCGTTCTGGTGAGAAAGTTCTTGTGTCCATCGATGGAAGATTTCCCCGTGATCACCGCCCACAGTTTTTTCGCGATAATGTAAACGATGAAAAGCAGTAGCACCACTGCTGAAGTGATTCCGACGATGCTGAGGACAACCGTGCGAAGTGTCGTGTTGGAGGTTTTCGGTTCAGTGGTTGTTGTCTCCTGAAGTGGTGTGCTGTCCACTTGGGAGAGTGTTTTCGTTGCCCCTGTTGAATCGGTCGTTGTGTCTGTGATTGTTGTGTCGATGGTGGTAGTTTCAGCGAAACTTGCCGAGTCGATCAGCACGAGCGTGTCGGTTGAACCGTTCTCTTTTTTCACCTGAACACTATCGTTTTTTTCTGTCGCACTCTCTTGGGGTGAACTGCTTTTTGTTTTGGTGCTATCAGCTTTTGTTTTGAGAGAATCTGGTTTGACTTGAGTTTTTGTTTTTGAACTGTCACTTTTAGCTGCCGTCGCCGGTTTTGTGGAAGTGGTCACCGGTTTTGTGGAAGTGGTCACCGGTTTTGTGGAAGTGGTCGCCGGTTTCGTGGAAGTGGTCGCCGGTTTCGTGGAAGTGGTCACCGGTTTTGAGGAAGTGGTCACCGGTTTCGTGGTAGTAGCCGCCGGTTTCGTGGTAGTA
>DYSA01000069.1 GCA_020726425.1 Fibrobacter succinogenes
ATCCAGATCAGTCCGATTCTCTATTTCTTTACGAAGATACTACATCAGGAGGAACCTCGCCCACACCACTTCTTATTGGGGGGCAGCAAGTACGGGTCGTTTCTAATCAACTGACCTTGCCCAACTCGAAAAATTTAACTATGACCCTTCGACTAACCACCGGAAGCGACACGATTCCTTCCAGAACGGAGCGGTTCAGATGCAGAAACTAAAAGACAATCGCGGATCAGTTCTCGTGGGAGTTGTGGCATTCACAGCAATTCTTGTAATCGTTGTGTTGAGTACGATCGGTCTTGTTCGAAATATGCAAAACAATGAAGATGCGGCGTTTAATGAAGCGAAACTCAGTGGTGCAGTAGAGTCGGGTCTGATTCTGGGCGCAGCATTAGTAAACAAGCAGAACAGTTACGCCACAGCAAACAATGACCTTTTTGCCTCGGCTCCAGTATCGGTAAATGGTATAACGGTAACTGTTAGATCTACTCCAAGCGGAACTGATGCGGTATTGATTACAGCCACCGCTACAAAAGTTGGTGGCGCATACAGCAAAAGAATTACGATGGTATTGGTAAAAGGGGCAGGGAATGGCCTACTTACTTCCCTCTCCGGTATCGGAACTCTTTCTGGTGGTGCAATCACAATGAGCGGAAGTGCCGGTGCGAATATGGTTGCAACAGATGGGACTTTCGGGAAAATTCATACTTGGACTACGGCAAAATTGGCTTGGTCTAGTTTCATTACCGGTGGTGGTCTAGAAGCGGTCAACTCGATCAAAATGGCAAACTCTAGTTCGGGGATTGACACTATTACGAAAGTAGATTCAATACCTTTTCCGACATTTCCCACGGTGAATGTAAACGCATACGTACAAACCGCGATCAATAACAGCATGGTTTTTAGCAGCGTTGCAGCTGCAATGGCGGTACTTCCGGTTGACGGTGGATCGGGTGTTCAAATTCCCGGTGGGGTACTCTATATAACAAGTGCGATTAATAGTAATAACTTTTCGTGGAATAAAAAGGTCCTTAAAGGAATGGTCATAGCCGACGGTAATATCACCATAGCAAATGATAAAAATATTATCGGAACAAGTACCTCTAGTTACTGTGCTATCAGTAAAAATGGGAATGTTACATTTAGCGGTTCAACACTAACAGCCACCGGATCGATATATGCACCCAACGGATTTGTACGTATTCGAAATAGTAGAGCGATTGATGGCAATATTTTAGCAAAGAACAATATTACTTTCTCAGAAAATACAGCGGCAGTCAATGGACTATTATTTTCAAATTCAGGTTCCGTAACTATTGCTAACAGTTGTAGTGTTACAGGACAAGTAGTTTCAAAAACAGGTTTTTCAATGTCAGGGAACGCCCGATTGCAGTATAAGTACCCATCAGGTGGGTACATTTTGGACAATACCACTGGTACAATAGGCTCAGGTTCACCTACGATCGTCGCAAACTCATGGGATGAAAAAAACAAATAATCATAGCGAAAGGGGGAGAGTATGAAAAACAGTGTCCATACCTACGCGGGGATCGAATATGATATCCATTCACTTCGCGCAGTAAAACTCACTCCGGTTAAGAATCAAGGTGAATTCCGCTGGCAGATGGAGCAACGAGAACTGCAAGGCGATTTTAACAAAGAACCGGAATTGATCACTGCTCTTAAAGATGCAGTTCATTCTCTTGGGATTAAAAAAGCGATTATCGCAACGACACTTTGGGGAAAACAAGCATACGTTACAGAGTTAACTCCGAAAAAAGGAACTCCATCAGAGTTGCGTACTGCGGTTCAATTTGAGTTGCGCAAAACGGTACCTTTTGATGTGACTACCGCTCTACTTGAGTTTCACGAAATTGGTGAAGCAGTCGAAGGATCGGATATGGTTAATCTCGCCGTGGGAGTGGTTGTACCACAGCTCTTTAATAATCACGTGAGAATTCACGAACTCGCAGAGATCAAACCAGAATTGATTGATCTTCTTCCCTTTACCATTTGCAACGCCGCTCGCGAAACCTGTCTATCCAGTGGGGAATCGGGAACTTCCGTGATTCTTCACGTGGGAAGCGAAGTGAGCACGCTTATTCTGAACGATATGGCAGTTCCGGGGAGTTTATATCATCGCAGCATCTATTTCAGCGCCGATGAAATTTTCGTAAAATCAGAACTTTCAGAGGAAGAGGTGAGTCGTCGGCTTATGTCACTCGTTGAGGAAGTTTCGCGGACGATTCAGTTTTATCATAAGAATTATTCTGGTTCAGTTCAAAAGTGTCTCCAGTTATGTGGCGTACATTGCAATCAGGAGCTATTAGTTTCTACCTTGGGACATACCGATTTCACAGTCGTCCCCTTGAACGTGCCATCTTCAGTCGCGACGAACCTTCCTGAAAAGTCTCAGGGAACCTTTGCGATCGCCTGTTCACTCGCCCTTCGGGTAGCGGAAGGAGGATTCAATGGCTGACCAAAATAAAAACAAAGTGTATCAGTTCAATCTGATCGCTCAGATTCGTGCTTCTGAACGGAAAAATCAGAAAATTCATACAGTTACTCGTACTGTTGGCTCTCTCTCTCTTATTGTTTTGTTCTTGTGCACCCTGTTTTATGTGTGGCGAGTGGTGTCGATGCAGATGGTTATTGCTGAGGAAAAGCGACAAATTGTTCAATTAGAACGAGAGTATCAAACGTATCAGGCGACAAACCTTGTTGTTTCAAAAGCTGATATTGAACTGCTCGACCGCCTGCAATCGAGTCGGATTTTCTGGACAAAACATCTCGAAACAATGGCACTGCATCTTCCTGAATCGTACTGGGTCAACCGCTTTTCATATCACAATGGAACTTTTGATGTGTACGGTTTTGGCGTGATAAGCAATCATCAGGAACAGCTCGTAACGCTGGATGGGTATCTTACTTTTCTCCGCGAAGAACCGGTTATGAAAAAAGTGTTCTCGAACATCTATTTCAATTCGGTGGAACGCTCAGATGAAGATGCTACTCAGCAGGTGACGTTTTTCTACAGTGCCTTGAAACAGGGAGGGCAAAATGCACCTCAATAATATCGCCATAGTTGCAATCGTTGTGATTGGTATCGGTGGAGCAGCGTCGGAACATTTTATTGTTCGCAAGATGCAGGATGAGTTCAAGACCCTTGAAAAAGAGCGGTTGGAAATAACGAATTGCCTCGCCACGGCAAAGATCGTCCAGGAAAATCTGAATCACGTAACCGATCTGATGACAAAAAATATGGAATCTTCCGGAGATATGACCGCGGCGACTCATGAATCGGAGTTTTTTAAGTTTATTACTGAGTCGGTAAATGATCTCAAGATTACACTTGTAGCCACGCGGCCAATTCGCCCGGTTGTTTCTGGGGATGTCACAACGTTCGGGTATGAATTGGAGTTTGAAGCAGATTTCTTTAAACTAGGTGAACTCTGTGCTAAGTTTGAAAATAGTCGTCGGATAATTTCGATCGAAGAGTTTGATGTGGTGCAATTGGATGATAAAGCATCAAACGAAACGGCACAAAATATTCGCGTAACGATGAAAATTCAGAGTTACCTCATTCGTCGCAGTCTGAGCTAAAGGTGGGAAGTATGAAACAAAGCTTTATCATATCTCTGGTTGCAATAATCCTTGCGATGGTACTTGTCGTTCGGATTGTCTCCAGTGAACAAAAATTTGATTCCGAAGTAAAGGTCAGTCATTCTGCTTCGGCGGGGTATGACCGTGAGTTTATAGATCTGGTGAATCGCCTTGAAAAAGAGTTGGCACTTCGCGCTCGATTTGGTTTTAAGGGAAAGAAAGATCCAATGACGGGGAGAAAGCGAGTAATCGCGGAGCCTGCCGAAATTGCTCCGGTGAAATTTGCGTCAATCGCCGTATCTTCACCGGCCGAAAAGTCCGGCAAGGTGAAAGATAAAAAACCGGTGGCAAATCCCGTTGTGAAAGCAGTGGTTCCTTCGGTTCGCGTCACGGCGATCATTTTTGACGATCTTAAAAACAGTTATACCGCAATGATTATGGACGGGGATAGATCTCTGGTGCTAGAAATTGGTGATCGATTTAACCAGAAAACGGTTACTGCGATTACCAATGGAACTCTTACCGTCAGTGATTCTCAAAATAGTTATACCTACGATCTTCGCGGACAAGTGACTGTTCGCCCTGTCGGACAACCTGAACGAGGAGACCTCAAATGAAACCAATGAAAATATATCTAACGGTGAGCACCATTTTATTTGCCATTGGAGTTGTTCCTGCACAAAGTGAATCAGGAAAACCGATTGCAAATACTGATGTAATCCCCGCAGTTGCATCGGCACCGGCTAAAAAAGCACCTTCGACAATTATTCCCGATGATGCGAATATCCGTCTGAAATCGCCGATTTCACTCACTGCAAAAGATGCAAATCTTTCGGAAGTGTTGCGTATACTCTCTGATCGTTCGGGGATGAATTTTGTTGCTGGCGAAGGAGTAAATGCTGCTAAGATTAGTATTATACTTAACTCTACGCCACTTGATGAAGCGATCAATCTTTTGGTTCGTGCGGCGGGGTTGTCGTATGAAATAATTGGCAACTCAGTGTTGATCGCTCGGCCTGAAAATCTCAAAGAAGAGACAGGACTTGCTTCGTATGTGGTGGAACTTAAATACGCAAAAGCAGATGAAGTCGTGGCAATGCTCGTTGATTTAACCAAAACGATAAAGGTTGACGAAGGGGGAAATCGCCTGATCTGTTACACGAGTCCCCGCGTAATTTTGGAAATCGAACGGATCGTGAAATCAGTTGATAAACCTCATACTCTGGTTCTTTTGGAAACGCGCCTCACTGAGGTTTCACTTGATAAACTTGGTCAGTATGGGATCAATTGGAATACGTTGTCGCCAATCAGTGGTGGCGTGGAGTACAGCAAAAGCCCACTTAGCGACGCGTTAAAGGCGAGCAATTGGGTTCAGATGCCAATGAATTTTAATCTCACCATGGATCTGATGGTGTCAAATGGCGATGCGGAAATTCTCATGGATTCAAAGTTGACCACAACAAATAATCGCATGGCAAGTCTTCATATTGGTGAAGTTGTTCCCTATGTGATTCAGTCGTACAATACCTCTTCGACCGGAACTGGTGCGAGTCAGGAGATTAAAAAAGAGGAAGTTGGGGTGATTGTTAAAATGCTTCCTCACGTGAACAGCGATGGTCAAATCACCCTTGATCTTGAGCCCGAAGTTTCCAATATTGTCGCGTGGAAAGGGGCAAACTCAGATATTCCCGTGGTTCGAGTGCGCAAAACAACGACTACTGTTCGAGTTCAAGATGGTCAGAAAGTGTTTATCGCCGGTTTGATTTCGAGTGATCGTGGAATTGAACGGCGCAAGTTCCCGATTCTCGGAGAAATTCCATTCATTCGCTATTTCTTTACGAACACCCGCCGTTCAAATAAACAGACAAATCTGATTATTGAAGTAACACCGCACATAATTACCGATCCTTCACAAATTGAAACAATGCTCAACAATCAGGGTGGCTGGGATGTGAAAAAGCTGAATGAAGAGTTCGAGAAGAGAAGCAAGCACCAGAGAGTTCGATCCAAAAATTGACTCTGTGCGTGAGGTTTATCGCTTTAATCTCGCGTTTTACGAATTGTGAAAAGAGGTTGTATATGTTTGAAACTCATAAAAATGAAGGTGCTTCAATTATCGACTTTCTTCAAGGGTTGGTTGAGCAAAAGGGAACCGACCTGATCATCTGTGTGGGGAAACCGCCTCAAATTCGAGTGAGTGGTTCACTTAAATCGCTGGAATTTCCTCCATTGAGTGGTGAAGAAGCGAAAGCGTTTTGCTATCAGATTATGACAGAAAAACAGCAAAAAGATCTGGAAAGCAATTGGGAAGTTGATTTTTCATTTGGTGTGCCGCAACTTTCCCGGTTCCGTGGTAATGTTTTTGTACAGCGCGGATCCGTGTCCGGCGCGTTCCGTCGTATACCTCATGAAATTATGACTTTTGAAGAGTTGGGACTTCCGAAAACGGTTCAAGATTTTTCAACACTTCCCAATGGTTTGATATTGGTGACAGGACAAACGGGAAGTGGAAAATCGACTACTCTTGCGGCTATGATAAATCAAATCAATGAGACGCGGTATAATCACATTATCTCCATTGAAGACCCTATCGAGTATCTTCATAAACACAAAAAATCGACAGTGGAACAGCGTGAAGTTTCGATTGATACGAAAACATTTGATCGAGCGTTGAAAAGTATTTTGCGCCAAGATCCCGACGTGGTGCTCATTGGTGAAATGCGAGATACAGAGTCTATCCAAGCGGCGCTAACGATTGCAGAAACTGGGCATCTCTGTTTTGCAACGCTTCATACAAGTTCCTGTGCTCAAACACTTTCTCGTATTGTCGATGTGTTTAACGGGGATAAACAACAACAGATTTTGACGCAACTATCTATGACTTTGAAAGGGGTATTATCTCAAACTCTGATTCCAAAGATTGGCGGAGGATTACAGTTAGCATTGGAAGTCATGGTGGCTACTCCGGCAATTCGAGCATTGATTCGCGAAAATAAAATCCACAATATCGATACGCAACTTCAGCTTGGATCGAAGTTCGGAATGTATACGATGAACCAATCACTGGTGAGTTTGGTGAAAAGTGGCCTGGTGTCCGAAGACGATGCCTTAGCCGCGAGTCCTGATCACGACGATTTTCGGAAATGTATGTACTATTGATCCCTGCCTAGTATTAATTTGTCACCCCGTTTCTTATTTGGAAATGGGGTGTTTCATTTTATTGAATTGATACGGTGAAATAGAGATTTTTGCGGTTTATTGGAAATGGAAATCAATGTCAATTAAACTGTTTTTGAGATCGCTAACGGTGTGCATTAAAAACGGATCAGTGCTATTCCTGTTGCTAGTGGTATGTGCTGATGCAGGCGATGTCCAAAATCGTGCATCATCAAAATTTCGCAAACTTCCCAAGCCTGAAAAATGGTGGGTGCTTCGCCATCCGTTTATCGCCAAAGAGGCTCATGAAATTTCCGTCAAAGCTCAGAATATCGCCGATGACATGGTCAGCAGTTCAGAACTTGATGGCGACAAAAATGGGGGGCAGGTTGACGCATTTCGTCATACACTGTGGATGGCGATGCTTTCGCGTGAGTTTGGCAAGGGGCCAGCACTCTCTTTAGGAAGAGCGCATGAACATGCAAATTATGCCTATTTTCTTCAACACCGACTAGAAGATGGGGCAGTTCCCGACCGGGAAATGTGTGAAATGGATCTTCGCAACAACGCGGTTGGAGTGGCACTGGGCCGAAAATATCGCCATGGACCAGATTCTCTTCTCATTGAACTGGTTAAAGAAACGATTCTTTCTGGCGAATGCTGGGTTATTAAAAAGGATCCAGTAGGACACTATCTCGATTCAAATAATAGTGTTATCGATCTTTCAACAATTGCGCGTCAGTGGGAGACACCGAAGTTTCTCGTTCGTTCCAATGAATCGCGCAAGTAAGCGGCAAAAGGTAAACGACTCTCCGCATATTCTTTCGATTAAACATGCCTTCCCATCTTCGAATTGAGTTCCCTAAACTCCCCATTTTAAGCCTTCCTTTTACTATTTTACGTGGGCTATCTCTAATCAGGGGAAAATCAAATTGAAGTTAGAACGAAAATTATCTGAAGCGTCACAGTGGATCAAAGCTCGCACAGAGGTGGTTCCTCAATGCTTGATAATTCTTGGTCAGGGCTTAGAATACGCTCGTTCGATGATAGAGATCGAGCGTCGGTTCTCGTTTTTTGATATTCCCTATTTTGTAGATACAACCGTGGAAGAGAAAGTTGGATTCGTTCTTTTTGGTACGATTTCTGGCTTCCCTGTGGTCGTTTTGGATGGACGATTTCATCTGTATGAAGGATTTTCGCCGTTGGAAGTTGCCGTTCCTGTACAACTTATGCACAAATTAGGCGCCACCGTACTCATAACCACCAATGCTGCGGGAAAGCTGAATCCGGATTTCAATCCCGGTGACATCATGCTTAACATTGATCATCTCAACTTAACCGGTCAATCGCCTCTGGTAGGTGAAGAGAGCATCCATCTTGGCAGTCGATATATTGGTTTAGATCATCCGTATGACATCGATTTGCAAGAACTTACTCGTGCTGCCGCGCGCCACATTTCCCTCGATCTCAAAGAGGGTGTTTATGCGCAGATTGTGGGCCCCGAAAAAGAGACTCCTGCAGAACTTCGCATGATCTGCGGATTTGGAGCTGATGCTGTTGGCATGAGTTCGGTCATGGAAACAATCGCTGCGGTTCACTGCGGTATGAAAGTAATTGGTTTGTCGCGCATTACCGATGACACCGGTCATCGCATTGAAGATACAGAAAATATGATGAGTAAACTTATAGAGAAGGTTGTGGAAAAGCTATGTGTAAAGGCCATTTCAAACCCGTAAGTTCCCAGGTTCGTTTTCCTGAAATGGAAAAAGAGATCCTCGCGGACTGGCAGAAAAACGACACATTCAAAAAGTCGCTTGAAAAAACAAAAGATAACGAACACTTTGTATTCTACGATGGCCCTCCTTTCGCGACTGGCCTTCCTCACTACGGTCACCTTCTTGCGGGAACCTTGAAAGATATCGTTCCGCGGTTCTGGACGATGAAAGGTTTCCATGTTGACCGCCGTTTCGGATGGGATACGCACGGTCTTCCGGTTGAAAACGAAATGGAAAAAGAGTTCCAGATCTCCGGTAAAAAACAGATCGAAGAGATTGGTCTTCACAATTTCAACGAAGCGTGCCGGTCAATCGTTCTTCGCTATACTTCGCAGTGGAAAGAGGTTGTGGAGCGGATGGGTCGCTGGGTCGATTTCGAAAACGGCTACCGCACCATGGATCCGCAGTTCATGGAATCAATCTGGTGGGTGTTCAAACAGGTGTGGGACAAGGATCTTATCTATGAAGGATACCGCGTTCAACCCTACTGCCCTCGCTGTTCGACTCCGCTTTCGAATTTCGAAGTGAACGAAGGGTACAAAGACAAAAAAGATGTTTCCGTGACGGTAAAAATGCCTCTGGTTGACGAGCCGAATACCTCGATTCTCGTTTGGACAACCACGCCGTGGACACTTCCATCCAATGTGGTTCTTGCGGCTGGTGCTGAGATCGACTACGTGAAAATCAAGGACGGCGAAGAGTTTTTCATCATGGCGAAAGCTCGTGTTTCAGCGTATTACAAAAACGCTGAAGACTACACCATTGTTGAAGAGTTCAAGGGAAAAGATCTGGTCGGTAAACGCTATGTTCCACTCTTTGATTTCTTCGCTGACCGTTCGGACAAATTCTTCCAGGTGACCACGGCGGAATACGTCTCTACCGAAGATGGTACCGGGGTTGTTCATATCGCTCCTGCCTTCGGTGAAGATGACTTCCTCGTTGGTAAAGCGATGGGACTTCCGATTGT
>DYSA01000605.1 GCA_020726425.1 Fibrobacter succinogenes
GGAAAAAGGGAAAAAGGGAAAAAGGGAAAAAGGGAAAAAGGGAAAAAGGGAAAACGTATTCTGTGTGGTCAGTGGTTTTTATGGATTTGTTTTCGCTTCCTGCCTTAACGGGGTAATCGGGAAGATTTATTGAACTGGAAAACTCTTGAGAAACTCCTCCGGTTGGAGTTGATTCACATTTGGGATAACAAAAAAGCACTCCCGGAATGGAAGTGCTTCTTATAAAAATGAACAAATGTTCAAGGATTAGTCGCGACGATCAACCATACCTTGAACTTTCATTGGGAGACCGTAACAACGGATAAATCCGGTCGCGTCTTTCATGTCGTACAAATCGGTTACTTCGAATGAAGCGAGGTCATCGAGGTAGAGAGATTTGTCCGCTTTTGCTCCCGCAGGAATGATTGATCCCTTGAAGAGTTTCAAACGAGCAACACCAGTTACGTTTTCCTGAGTTACGTTTACGAATGCATCAAGTGCTTCGCGAAGAGGAGTGAACCAACGACCATCATAGACGAGATCCGCATATTTGAGAGCGATTTCCTGTTTCGCGCGCATGGTGTGGCGATCAAGAACCAACTCCTCGAGATTTCCATGAGCGGCATAGAGGATCGCTCCGCCTGGAGTTTCATATACACCGCGAGATTTGATACCCACAAGGCGGTTTTCCACCATGTCGATATGACCAACACCGTGAACTGCGCCAATTTCATTACACTTTGTAAGAAGTGCAACTGCTGATTCGTAGCGAACGCCGTTTACTGATACTGGAGTTCCTTTTTCGAAACCGATTTCGATATATTCCGCTTCGTCTGGAGCATTTTCTACGGTTGAAGAGAGGGTGAACACTTTGTCCAGTGGTTCATTCCATGGATTTTCAAGTTCTGCACCTTCGTGAGAGATGTGCCAAATGTTGCGGTCTTCAGAATAAATTTTCTCTTTGGTCACAGAAAGAGGAATGTTGTGTTTTTCTGCATACGCAATACACTCTTCGCGCGATTTGAGATCCCATTTTGGATCTTTCCAAGGAGCGATTACTTTGAGTTCTGGCGCAAGAGCCATATAGGTAAGTTCGAAACGAACCTGATCGTTTCCTTTACCAGTTGCTCCGTGAGCGAGCATTGTCGCGCCTTCCTGAAGTGCGATTTCAACCTGACGTTTTGCAATCAATGGACGACCGAATGACGTTCCAAGGAGGTATTTGTTTTCGTATACTGCGCCGGCTTTGAGTGTCGGCCAGATGTAGTCGCGAACAAATTCTTCGCGCTGATCTTCGATAAACGCCTTGCTTGCACCGGTTTTCAATGCTTTTTCTTCAAGACCGTCGAGCTCTTCAGCCTGACCGAGGTTTCCACATACGCAGATTACTTCTACATCGTATGTGTCTTTAAGCCACTGAATCATAATTGAGGTGTCAAGTCCGCCAGAATAGGCGAGTACGCATTTCTCTTTAGCCATTAGAACACTCCTGTTTAGGATTAAAAATTGTTACTCGGTAAAAATATATTCCGCCTGTTCCATGATACTTGCGAGCTCTTTCGTCGATCAAAAAATGTTTTAAAAAAACGATTAAACGATTGAATGATTAAACGCAAGAGAGTTTCAACTCGTTCCGAGGCTCCGGCCTTGGAATGCTTCTGACGAGGCTCTGCC
>DYSA01000606.1 GCA_020726425.1 Fibrobacter succinogenes
GATAATCAATAAAAGGAAATACAATGTCAGTTAGTTCAGTAATCAAATCAATTCAGGATATTATGCGGAAAGATGCGGGAGTTGATGGCGATGCTCAGCGTCTTGGTCAGCTTTCTTGGTTGTTGTTCCTCAAGATTTTTGATGCTCAGGAAGAGGATCTTGAGTTCGAACTGGAAAACTACACCGCACCGATTCCCGAAAAGTTCCTCTGGAGAAACTGGGCTACCGACAAAGAGGGAATCACTGGCGATGAACTGCAGAACTTCATCAACAACGAACTCTTTCCAGAACTGAAAAACTACTCCGCCAACATGCAGAAAAATCCCCGTGGATTTGTGGTGAAAGAGGCGTTCACCGATGCGTTCAACTACATGAAAAACGGAACACTTCTGCGTCAGGTGATCAACAAACTCAACGAAATCGATTTCACCAAGTCCGAAGAACGCCACCTTTTCGGCGACATCTACGAACAGATTCTCAAGGATCTGCAGAGTGCCGGAAATGCGGGGGAATTCTACACGCCCCGTGCGGTGACCTCGTTCATGGTGAACCGCATCGACCCGAAATTAGGCGAAACGATTCTCGATCCAGCATGCGGAACTGGCGGATTTCTGGCGTGTTCCTTTGATCATGTGAAAAACAACTATGTGAAAAGCGGATCGGATCATCAGATTCTGCAAAAACAGATTTTCGGTGTGGAGAAAAAACAGCTTCCGCACCTGCTTTGTACGACAAATATGCTTCTTCACGGCATCGAAGTTCCCGTGCAGATTCGCCACGACAACACGCTGGCGAAACCGCTTGCCAACTGGGATGAAGACGAAATGGTGGATGTGATCGTCACCAATCCTCCCTTTGGCGGAACCGAAGAGGACGGGATTGAAAAGAACTTTCCCGCCGAATATCAGACCCGCGAAACCGCCGATCTCTTTCTTCAGCTTATTATCGAAGTGCTCAAGAAAAATGGTCGTGCTGCGGTGGTGCTTCCCGATGGAACGCTCTTTGGCGAAGGTGTCAAAACCAAGATCAAGAAACTGCTCACCGACGAGTGCAATCTGCACACCATCGTTCGCCTTCCCAACGGCGTGTTCAATCCCTACACGGGAATCAAAACGAACATTCTCTTTTTCACCAAGGGAACGCCCACAAAAGAGATCTGGTTCTACGAACATCCCTATCCCGACGGCGTGAAAAACTACAACAAGAGCCGTCCCATGAAATTCGAAGAGTTCGCCACAGAAATGGATTGGTGGGGAACCGAATCGGACGGATTTGCTTCCCGCGAAACCACTCCGCAGGCGTGGAAAGCCTCTATCGAAGAGATTCGCGAACGCAACTACAATCTCGACATCAAAAATCCTCATGTGGGCGAACTGATCTCCCACGATCCGCAGGAACTACTGACCAAGTACAATGCACAACTTGTAGAAATCGCCTCACTTCAGAATCAGCTCAAGGGGATTTTGGCGGATGCGTTGGGAGGGAATGAATGAACTGTTTTTCAATTCGGAACGCAGTGAGTTCCAAATCTCCAATTCGGGGCACAGTGAGCCCCGAATTTATAAGAGGTTGCAATTCATCGTTTTCAATATTCTTTACAATTGTCGTGGCACTGCTACGACAATTTGTCTCACCAGTGGTGAGAC
>DYSA01000070.1 GCA_020726425.1 Fibrobacter succinogenes
TGAAAAAGGCACCTTCGAAAAGATGCCTTAAACGATGGGAGCCAAGAGAAATGATTATTCTCCGTGATAGTCCTGAAGTGTGGTCACTTTGATTCCCGGAAGCTTTTTAGCATAGTCGAGGAATGGAAGGCCAATGATCGAAAATACGCCCGCCACAGAACTTCCCTGTTTTTCAACCATATTTGCTACCGCTTTTACCGTTCCACCGGTGGCGATTAAGTCATCCACGAGAAGAACTTTTTTTCCTGCGGTGAGATCGGAAACGTGAATTTCAAGAGTCGCCGAACCGTATTCAAGATCATAGCTCTCTTCGATACATTTGCCGGGAAGTTTTCCCTTTTTGCGAGCGAGAATCATGGGGATTCCCATTTTTTCTGCAAAGAGTGATCCCATGATAAATCCGCGACTTTCGATAGCGATAACCGCATCGATCTGCTCATCTTTATACGCATCGATCATCTGATTCAGGCAGAATGTAAACGCTTGAGGATCCATAAAAATTGAAGTGATATCATAGTAGAGAATGCCCGGTTTGGGGAAATCGGGAACTTTACGAATTACTGAATCGAGATTCATAGGAAACTCCGGTAGTTATTGGTTTTTAATAAATTCTAAATAGATTGATTCGGGCATCAGTTTTTCAGTTTCATTGGCATCGACTCCCGTAAGAGTAAAGAGCCAGCCTGAACCGAGCGGATCGGAATTAATCGTCTCTGGTTTTTTCACCAATGAGCTGTTTATTTCACTGATCGTTCCTGAGATTGGTGAATGAACGGGGCTGGCAGCTTTCATCGACTCCAAAATTATCACTTCTTCATCGGCTGCAACGGTAATTCCTGTTTTGGGAAGGTCGGCGAAAACGATGTCGCCGAGCGTGCTTTGAGCGTGATCTGAAATTCCCACGCGGGCGGTGGTTCCTTCGATAGCGACCCATTCATGACTGAGAGAGTAGAAGCGTTCCATGATCAAATCCTTTGAAAGTTAATTGGTTGATGGAAATATAGCTTTCATACGCATAGAAATGGAACCTCAATTACGCCCTGGTTCGATACTGTTTTGCGCGGCAGGTGCTATATTAGAAGATTATCGGTATATCATGAGGAGGTTGAATGGGATTTGGAAAAGCGGTTATTGCACAGGGTGGTGGCCCCACGGCGGTGATAAATCATTCGCTTACCGGTGCAATCTTCGAAATTCTTCGCGGTGGTGACGTCGATGCGGTGTACGGTGCTGTACACGGTGTTGAAGGCATTGCTAATGAAAATTTTATCGATCTTTCTCACACGCCCACTGATATGTTAAATCGCATTGCTTCGACCACCGGTTCTGCACTTGGTTCAACACGGGACAAACCGGATGAAAACTATTGCGCTCAGATGTTCGATGTTCTTCGCGCTCACGATGTACGAAAATTCTATTACATAGGTGGAAATGATTCTGCCGATACCTGTCGAATCGTATCACAACAAGCGGAATCTGTGGGATATGATTTGAAAGTAACTCATATACCAAAGACGGTCGACAACGATCTTTTGGTCAATGATCACACACCGGGGTTTGGATCTGCGGCGAAATTCGTTTCCCATGCTTTTGCCGGTGCCGATATGGACAACCGTTCGCTTCCGGGAATCTATCTCGGTGTTGTAATGGGCCGAGATGCCGGATTTTTGACTGCTGCTTCCGCACTGGGATGTTCAAATCATCGGGAATCGCCACTTCTTGTCTATATCCCTGAATTTGCATTTGATACGGATCGATTTCTCGCGCAGATTGAGGAGACCTACGCGCGATTTGGACGCTGTATGATCGCTGTTTCCGAAGGGATTCGCGGAGCCGATGGTACGCCGATTCTCGCGCAACTGTACAAAGACATCGATCGCGATCCACATGGAAATTATCAGTTGTCAGGAAATGGTCAGCTTGCCGACTCGTTAGCTTCTTTGATAAAGAACACAGTTAAGGCGAAAGTTCGCGCTGATACATTTGGATATATTCAACGATCATTTGCCGGCGCAGTTTCGGCAGTGGATGCTCACGAAGCTTGTGCTGTGGCGGAAGCGGCAGTTCAATTTTCGCGTCAAAAAGAGTTTCGGTCCGGTTCTGCTGCTATTATTCGTACCGGAGAATACTCTGTTGAGTACCAGTTGACGACTCTCGAGTCGGTGGCTCGGTCAACAAAATCAATGGCTCCAGAATTTTATGATTGTGCTTCGGCAAAAATCACCGAATCATTTCTGAACTATGCAAAACCACTGATCGATACACTTCCGCACTGCACGATTCTAAACGGCGAACCCGTTCCTCAACTTTTACGAAAGAAGAGTTATTTGTGAAACAATTTTTTTTACGTCTGCATCTCTTAATCACCAGTCCCAAAGAGTTTATGTTTTCATATTCCGCTGAATCTGCATGGGGCGTGTTCCGGTTTTGCCTTTTTGTTGGAGTTATAATGTTGATGGTTACAGCCGGTGTTCGGACGCATATTGTGGCTCGAAAGATGCCCGCGCTTCTGACTGCTTCATTCCCCGGTGTCACAGTAACTCAAGGGAAACTTCATTCGAATCAGGGCATTGTTGTTCCTGAACCGTGGAGAATCGCCGACATGAGTTCGCTGCTGAACGGTCGTACTCAACCCACAGAACTCTATCCTGACTCACTTTTTGTAATCGATCCAGCGGGGAAAATTCGCGCTCCATTTCTGTTGACCACCGATTCTCTTATGCTGTTGGGGAAAAAGGCGAAAGACGGTACTCACAGTTACTGGATGAGCGTTTCTTGGCCTGAAATTACCCGTGGCTTCGATATTGATTTTTCTGAAACTGTGACGAATGAATTTTTCCGTTCCAGCAAGAGTCCTCTTTTTGTTACGCTCCTCATGTCAATTATTTTGCAAACCGCTGGTGATTTTCTCAATCTTTGGATTCTTCTCTTTTTAGTCATTTTGATTTATCGCCGTGAACTGGCTCAGGTATGGCCAAATAAGAGCACGTTCAAGATTATTCTCAACGGCACAATTCCCTATATTATTCTCATGCCACTTTTTGCCGTTTCCGGAGATCACTCTGAACTGTTGGTTACTGCCGGTGCTGTGGTTTCTACGATTGTCATAGCTCGAGCATTTCGCTTTCATCGCACCGTACTGTTTGAAGCAAGTAAAAAGGATTTAAAATCATGAATATGGTGCAGAAAAAAGGTGATCCTCAGAAAATGCATGGTAAGCTCACCGCCTATGTGAAAGTGATCAGTGATTCTCACGCAACGCAACACGGAGAATCGCCGATCCAGATGATGATTGATACCGGTTGGCTGGTTGCTCAGGGGAACTATCGCGATCAAAATTCTCTTAAAGATTTCCTTTTGCAAGAGTTGGGAACTTCGCTGGACGATGAAGATGGAATGCGTGACTTTGTCGAAGGCTTGGGTGGCATCGAAGGTGCGCTTGATCCCGAAAAATTTCGTGAGAAAATCAACCAAATTGAAGAGATGCAGGATTTTATTCCCACACCGGCAAAGATGGTTCTTTTTAAATCCGAATCGGATATTCTCGAACAAGAAGGTGATATATTCTTTTTAGGTGAATATTCAAATCCTGCAAATGCAAATCTCGCCGTCAATGCCATGACGATTCTCTATCAAGCACAATATCGCGAAACACAGATTAGTAAGGTTCGTTCTGAAATCGATGATATGATTTACGGACTTGGTTCCGCAGAACCGGTGACCCAGTTGGAAATCCCTTTTAATGAACCGGCGATTGAACAGATTATCGAACAGATCACGGAAACTGTGGAACGAGAACTGATGAAACGATATATTCCATCGCTGCTGTTGGCGGTGGAATCAGGTGTTCGCCGCGATGCCGCAGAACATGATTTGCGGCGCTATCTCACTGCCTATGTTCATAAAAATGATGTAGAACGCTTGATTGAACTGACTGAAAATCGAATAGTTACCCCTGAAAAAAACCGACTCATTCTTCTCTATTGCCAGAAAATTGATTCCGTTCTTTCTGAACAGTTTGACCATTTAACCGATGTGGTTTCTGAAATTTCATCTTTGGAAAATCAACTTCGAGAAAGAACATCTTTGTGAAAAAAATATTCCTATTTATGGTGCTCATGGCTTCGCTTGTTTCTGCTCAAATTGTCGATAGAGCCAGTGTCTTATCGTCAAAACAAGTGCGGCAGTTTGATCGTATTTGCAGTGCTGTGGCCACAAATAGCGGAGAAAACATCTCCGTGGTTATTCTCGGCAATGACGATATTTCTCAGCTTGAAAAATTGAATAGCGAATACGCGGCTAAACTGAACACTTCCGAATCAAAAGAGTGGATTCTCGCATCGATTGCTCCCGATGGAACGGTGCAACTTTCCATGTCTAAAGGCCACAATGAACAGCTACTGCCTGATCATTTGGTAACGCTTTCCGAAGGCACAGAATCCATTTACCTTTCCGGTGAACGAGGGCGAGCGGTTGAGTTTCTTCTCTTGAATATTTGTGACATTATTGCTCAGAACAAGGGAATGGAACTGGGACAACTTCTCTCTGGAAGTGAACTTTCCCACGAAAACCGTTCTTCGGGAATTTCTGTTACGCTCATTTTGCTGTTGCTCATTTTGATTGGAACCATCGTGATATACCGCCGCTTTATCAAGAATGAACAGACTGAAACAGCCACTTCTCCTGATTTTGGCGGTTCTGTGTCTGAAGGAGATTCTGAAATCTTTGGGACCACATCACAAAAAAAATAAGTAAGGCGTTGTTGATTAACTCGATTTGACGGGAGTTGAATGTTTTTGTTTGGTAAAAAACGCAGTGAAACGGCTAGTACTCATGAATCGATAGTCGCAGGATTAGTGGAACTTCTTGGTTCTGATCTCATTATGGCTGTTGAATACGGCCGTGAACCTTCGCTAAAGAAACTTACCGGTTGCGAACCTGTGCTCTTTCTCATAATTGCCGACACCGCTCGCGAACGAATCTCTGAAATTCAACAAAAAATCACTTCCCCAGTAACTACAACGGCTTTTGTGGTGACTGAAACTGAAGCTTCACTGCTTCCTCTTCTGTTTCCTCTGGAACTGATCCACATTCGCAGTGGCTATTCACTGCTCTATGGCGAAGAACGTATGCTTCATGTGGAAATTAGCAGAGATCCTGTGATCACTCAACTTCTTCGCGAACTGCTCTCTTTGTCACTTCAGATTCGAGCGGAAGTTATCAAATCGTATGACGTGAGTAACGTCGTGTCGGTGAATATCCTTCGCCGCATGATCTCGGTTGTTAAAGGGCTGTTGTCACTTCGCCAGACAACAATTCCCGTGGATTGGGCTTCGTTAGTATCTGATCTCGAAAGTGCGTATAACGTAAAGCAGTTTCCTCTTTCCGGAATGGTGGCGACGCTGGAAAAAAATCGAGATGCTTCGTTGAATGAATTTTTGGTTCCGCTATTACAGGTAATTGATGATCTGAGAACTCAACTTGTGATCGGTGATGGGAGTAATGCATGATTGACAATTTCGAATCGACCGGTATTGTAGAAAATCTTCAAGAAGGGATTATTATTGTCAATCTCGGTGGCCGAATCGAATATGTCAATACCATGCTCGAAGATATGCTTTCGTTTACGAAAAATGAACTCTGCAATCAACCAGTCTTTGATCTTGTCATAGGTCGGGATCTTCAAGAAGAGTGGACACTTCTCGTCAACATGGTTATGGATAACGGAAGTTATGAGTTTTCGGAAGCGAAACTTCTCCGCAGAAATGGTCGGGCACTTCCGGTTCGTATGTCTCTCTATTCGATGCGTCGTCCCGCTGATAAAGATAGTTGGATCGTTTTTTATGTTCTCGATACTTCGCGAGAAATCAGCACCAACAATGAGTTGGAAAAGAAGTATGAAGAAGTCAAAAAAGAGAACACGGAACTTCAACGAAAAACCGATGAACTGAAACACATTTCCGAACTGAAAACAAAATTTCTCGGAATCGCTTCGCATGAACTGAAAACCCCACTCACTTCGATTAAAGGATATTCAGAAATTCTGCTGGAATCGATGCACGAAGAACTTTCTGCGCCGGTGAAACGGATGGTTGAACGTATCTCCGCGGCGGCGGATAAACTGCACAACGTGGTGAATGATATGCTCGATGTGAGCCGGATCGAACAGCAACGCTTGCGCCTTCGCCCTACGGAAATCAATTTGGGCGCTATTGCCGAAGATGCTGTTGATGAGCTCTTTCACTTTTTCAGCAAGCGAAATATCACTCCGATCATACATGTTCAGGAAAACCTTCCCCTTTTTTTCGGTGATAAAACAAGAATTCACCAGATCTTTGTCAATCTGATAAGCAACGCGATCAAATATTCACCGGACACGACAACGGTTACGATTTCAATTCTCGTGGGCGATGAAGATAACTTTCATATCATTATAAAAGATCAGGGATTGGGAATTGCGGACAGTGAAAAAGAGAATATCTTTGCGGCGTTCTATGAGATTTCAAATACCGCGAATCACAGTACCGGCGGAAGTAAATTCATGGGTGGCGGAACCGGGTTGGGATTGTCGATCGTAAAAGGTCTGGTTCACAATCACGGGGGAACAATCTGGGTCGAATCGGAAGGTCCCGATGCGCCAATTGAACGTCGTGGAAGTGAATTCCATATTTTCTTCCCTCTGAAATCACGCCTTCACTGGAGCGACGAAGAAACGCAAGTGGGCATTCTTCCTGAAATTATGTCGCCACTCGCACCGGTTCTTATGGAACACTACGACGATCACGATCGATCTGAAAAGAAACAGATCTTGATTGTTGATGATGAAAGTGAAACCATGGAACTCTGTGAAGTGATTCTTGGTGATTTCTATAATCTGGTTCGCGTGGACAACGGTGAAGCGGTTTTGAAAATGGCCTTGGATAAACAGCGACACCCCGATTTGATTCTTCTCAATTTTTATATGCCCGGACTCTCGGGCCCACAGATCTGTCGCCTTCTGAAAAGTTTACCCGAATCGATGTCCATTCCCGTGGCGTTTTTCTCGGCGGCGACCCAAGATAATGAAATTGATCACTGTCAAAAGTGCGGCGGCGATGGATTCATCGTTAAACCGTTTAAAAGTCGTGATCTTATTGAAAAAGTGGACTCACTCATTCGTCGTGATGTCGCTCAAAAGAAAGGTTCCCATGCCGAAACTTGCTGATCTAAATCTCGCGTCGTTCACCGCTACTGATCTTTCACAAATGATTGCCGTTGTGCCTTTTGCTTCACTCGAACCGGTGGGGCATGAACTTCCTTTGGGGATTTTCCAAAGGATCACCGAAACGGTGAGTGATTCGATTGCGGAACTTCAAAACTGCATTGTTCTTCCTCAGATTACCACTCCCTATGCCACGCCATTTCAAGGATTTCGCGGAGTTATTTCTCTTCGGAGAAATGTGTTTATGAATGTTTTGGCTGATACGGCGTTGTCGCTTTCTGCTATGGGATTTGGTCGCGTTCTCTTTCTCGATGGAACCTGTTACGCAAAATCCTCGATCGATGAAGCGATGAAAAAATTCAAGCGTTCACTGCCGGAGAAGTTCTCCTACGGAATCGTCTCATGGCAGAGTGAATCTTCAATGAAAACGGTATTTTCCGATTCACTCAATCTCAAAGAACGGTGGCGTTCCGAGGCGTTGGCTGTACAACTGTTCTGCGAAATCACCGGATCGCCGGTTCCCGAATCATTCAAACTGAACACCAATATCAGCGATAAACAGTTCGAATCGTGGAGAAAACGGACCCGCGATCCCGAACTTCTTCGAAAGTATTTCCCCGAAGCACATCTTTCAAGCTGGGACAAACTGGTTGTGAAAGAACCTATTCTTCCTAAAATTACGAAATCTATATGTGAAACTATCGAAAAAGGATACATCTTCCATGGCCTTTAATTTCAAAGTAAAACTGCCCACTCCCGATGAAATAAAACTCGATCAGCCTCTCTCTGATTCCATGGTGGCTTCGAAAAAAGCAAACGACGAAACACTTCGCAAGATCTTTTCCGGTGAATCGGACAAATTTGTTTTCGTGATCGGCCCCTGTTCCGCTCACGACGAAAAAGCGGTGATGGAGTATGTGCATCGCCTTGCAAAAATTCAGGAAAAAGTTGCCGAGAAGATCATGCTGGTTCCGCGAATCTACACGAACAAACCGCGAACTGTGGGAACGGGCTATAAAGGGATGCTTCACCAGCCCGATCCGACTAAAAAATCAAATATCGTGGAAGGGCTCAAGGCAATTCGTCGCCTTCACCTGAATGTAATTGGTGAAACGGGACTTGCGGTGGCTGATGAGATGCTCTATCCGGAAAACTACGAATATCTCAGCGATGTTCTTTCCTATGTGGCGGTGGGAGCGCGGTCGGTTGAAAATCAGATGCACCGACTCACGATCAGCGGCCTTGAAATCCCTTCAGGTATGAAAAATCCAACCTCTGGTGATGTGGGAATCATGTTGAACTCCGTGCAGGCCGCTCAAGCCAGCCACGTGTTCAGCTATGCGGGGTACGAAGTAGAAACCACCGGTAATCCACTGGCTCACACGATTATGCGTGGAGCGGTGACGGTTCATGGCAATGCGGTTCCGAACTACCATTTTGAAGATCTTATGACTCTCGCGGCGGCCTACGATTCGCGCAAGCTTGAAAATCCTGCCTGCGTGGTGGATGCAAACCATGCGAATTCGAATAAAAAGTACAACGAACAGCCCCGAATCGTTCTAGAAATTCTTCAGAGTCGGAACTATTCACCGGTGATAAAAAAAATGGTGAAAGGGGTGATGGTCGAAAGTTTCCTTGTGGAAGGAAATCAGGCTGAACCGTGCACCTATGGTCAGTCGATCACCGATCCCTGTATCAGCTGGGATACAACAGAAAGACTTATTCTCGATTGCGCTGAAATTCTGTAGCATTAGATTCGTGGAACGGGAGTGTCTAGAAAAATTCACTCCTTTCGCGAACAGTGGAAATGGCAGATACGGAGAGATCTCTTTTCTGATCTACGTTTCTTGCGCAGTGGGCAAGAGGTCATGATATTGCCTTGCGGAATCAAAAAAAGTATCTGAAAATCGGGCGTTGAATTGTTTCAACGCCCGATTTTCGTTAGATTATTTGCGGTGAACTCACGAATCGTTTCAAATGGTCATAGAGCGATTCAAAATGGCCAAATCGCGGAAACTCGGGAGTGGTTTCATTGATCACGGGAACTTTTTGAAAAGTAAACCGCCATGCAGAACTCTCTTTACGCCCTTTGACCTGCAAAACGGAGAGATCAAACACCACAGCATACGTCAATCCTACACAGGATTTCAAAAAAAGAGTTTTACCAAATTCCTACGCAGGATTTGTTCAGAAATCGTTTTTTGGGAAATTCCTACACAGGAATCGTTCAAAAATCGTTTTTTGGGGAA
>DYSA01000607.1 GCA_020726425.1 Fibrobacter succinogenes
ACGAGTGCTGAAGCGAGTTTTTGTCCCCCACTAACACCTGAGTAGTTACGCAAAATGAACCAGATTCTTTTTCAGAAAAAAGGTTGGCATCCCGTAGGAGATCTTTTCCGATGATTCAGGCGCGACGGATTTAATTGTTTCTCTTACCAATAGTAACCGCTTGCGAATCGGTTCCGGAAACGGGGCGAAGTACCCTTCTATTGCGCTCGGCAAATTCATTGTTCACTCCTAAAGTAAAGGGCACTTTCGCAAGTACCCTTATATTTACGACTCACTCACTATTTCTGTTCCCAGAACCAACTGTCCGTGGGATTAGTGTTGAGGAAAACATTCCGTTTTGCCACAAATGTTTTTCCGTTGAACGAAACCAGTTCGCCGGTTTTATACTCGCGGTTCAGATCATAGGGCGTCGCCGAACTATTCGTCACCGGTTGAACTGTCTGCGCAGGTGCAGTCTGAGCCACTTGTGCGGTTGCCGGTGATGAAGCAGTTGCGGCGTTTGCCACGTTCACCACTTGAGCGGTCGGTTGAACTGTCGGTTGCGCTCCGGTTACAATGATTTTTTTCCAAAACCACTCATCGGGCGGAGGAGTGTTCTGATAACCGGGACGGATCGCGATCCACGTCTCGTTGTTAAAGATAATTACTTCGCCCGCTTTATATGCTTTTGCATTATTCCACGGTTCTGCGGGATTGATCGCCGCCATTTTTGCAATCATTGCCGAATCGAGCGCATCACTCGGCTGAACAGATTCTGCCACCGCGGGCTGTACCGGAGCGGACTGAACTGCCGGTTCTTTTTTCGCACAGGAGAGTGCCAGAAGTGTCAGTGCAAATACTCTTTTTTTCATGATAACTCCCATTGCTATTTATGAGTTGTACTAAGCATAACTTTTTCAGTGTAGGCGAGAATCAGTGCAGATCCGAGGAACACCAGATGGATCACCACTTGCCAAAAAATCGGTTGATGGACAACTCCACCCGCAGGAAGAACCATGTGGTTCACGTCCACGAACGAACGCAGAAGGTGAATCGCCGACACAGAAATGAGCGATGTGGCCAACTTTACTTTCAAACTTCCGGCGCTCACGTGATCAAGCCACTCGGGGCGATCTTCTTGATCACCCAAATTGAGTTTGCTCACAAAAGTGGCATACCCGCCGATAATCACAATAATAATAAGGTTAACAATCATGGTTATGTCAACGAGACTCAACACCGACAAGAGCAATTTTTCTTCCGTGATCGAACCTGCTTCGGCCCAGAGGTGCATCACATCAACGGCGAATCGATAACTGTAGATTCCACACGCGGCAATCAATCCAAGATAGAGCGGAAGTTGCAACCAGCGACTGTTAAAAATCAGCCATTCAATGCCGTTTTCAACTTTCTGTAAGGGATTTGTTTTCATAGGATTTCACTTTCTCTTAACGAGTAATTTTTCGCGACTAAAATATAGTATTCTCATGCGATCAGGACAGCAAAAAAGGAGCCCCGAAGAGCTCCTTTCTGTTTTTGCGATTTCCCGGAAACTACCGCTGAATCATAACTTTTTCAGTCATGGATTTACTTCCCGCAGAGAATCGAGGTAACTACTCAGGTCGTTTAATTGGCTCTGGTCGTAATGACATGATCTGGCAA
>DYSA01000608.1 GCA_020726425.1 Fibrobacter succinogenes
ATGAGGTTTTCGTGGCTTGAATCATCTTCAGAAACGAATCCAGAAAGTAGGGAATCCATTTCATCTTGCGTGAGTAGAAACTCTTTGGGTTCAATTTTAATCTGCGGGGCCGGTACTTCTGCAACCGGCTCAATAACAGTTGCTACTTCTAAACTGGCCTCATCGGCCATCATTGCGGCGATTTCTTCGTTGCTCATTCCCATATTGTGTCCACCTTTCAAATCGCGGGAACATACTATATTCCCAGATCTTTAATTATGCCACTAAACTAGTCTATTTACCATCGATTTTGTGGAGAATTTATGATTTCTGAAAAAATGGTACAGTTTGATCGGGATCATATCTGGCATCCATATACGTCCATGACAACTCCGCTAGCGGTCTATCCAGTTGAATCTGCTCAAGGAACGACAATTCGATTGACCGACGGAAGAGAACTTATTGACGGTATGAGTTCTTGGTGGTCAACCATTCACGGGTATAATCATCCTCGATTGAACGAAGCAATTCGCATTCAAAGTGAAAAAATGAACCATATCATGTTTGGCGGTCTCACTCATGAACCGGCAATCCTTCTTTCACAACTGCTTATCGAAATTACACCAGAACCACTACAACATATTTTCCTCGCCGATTCCGGATCAATCTCCGTTGAAGTGGCAATGAAAATGGCACTTCAGTATCAGTTTAATCAAAACAAATCGGAAAAGTGTCGGTTCGGAGCGCTTCGCAAAGGGTATCACGGCGATACATTTGGAGCAATGTCGGTGTCTGATCCAGAAACGGGAATGCATTCGCTCTTTGGAAACTCCGTGGCGAAACAACTCTTTCTCGAAGCCCCCAGTTCAAAATTTGGAGAATCTCTGAATGACTTTGACCGAACAAATCTTCACGATTTCTTTTCCCGAAATTCTCATGAACTCGCCGCGGTAATTGTCGAACCAATCGTTCAAGGCGCTGGAGGTATGCGATTTTACTCCGCAGAATATCTCATTGAACTGCGAAAACTCTGCTCAGAAAATGATGTGCTTCTCATTGCCGATGAGATTGCCACCGGTTTTGGGCGCACGGGCAAACTGTTTGCCTGTGAACACGCGGGGATTGTTCCGGACATTCTCTGTCTTGGTAAGGCATTGACTGGTGGACAAATGACACTAGCCGCAACTCTCACTACCACCGAAGTAGCTCGAGGGATTTGCGCAGATGGCAATGTACTCATGCACGGTCCTACGTTCATGGCAAATCCTCTCGCCTGTGCAGTAGCACTAGAATCAACCCGATTGCTTTTGGAATCCCCCTGGGAATCAAGAATCATTGGGATTTCAGAAATACTCACAGAAAGTCTTGCACCGGCTCGTTCAATTTCCGGGGTTGTGGATGTTCGAATTTGTGGAGCTATTGGAGTCATAGAAACAGAAGTCGCTGTGCGTATGAGTGAACTTCAACCGCGCTTTGTTGATGCAGGTATATGGGTACGTCCTTTTGGAAAAGTGATTTACATTATGCCTGCATTCACAATAAAAGAAATGGCCCTCAAGTTACTTTGCGAGAGACTTCTTACGGTTTTAAAAACAGTTAAAAACTATCCCGATTGCCCAGTTGAGGCAGGAGTTTCGATTCGGCAAACTAAAGCCACAGG
>DYSA01000609.1 GCA_020726425.1 Fibrobacter succinogenes
TATGAGGAATCTGTTATCAAAATATCACCATGATTTTGGCTGATTGCTACGGATCAGCACCAATTTCTATTGGTTATCCATACGCGCTCGATACTATCCCAACTCACTCTACTTTACTGGTGCGCCAAACCGTATTTTGTACAACTTGTCTCGATAATTTATTCTTAGGAAATATGATGAATGTTGTTGTAATGGGATCGGGTCTTGGTGGGCTTTCTGCAGGTGCGTTTCTTGCAAAAGCGGGTCATCATGTCACAGTCCTTGAAAAGCATTACCGCATTGGCGGGTATGCTCATAATTTTAAACGCAAAGAGTTTGTATTTGAATCGGGAATCCACTCGGTTCCGTTTCGCGATGGAGGTGTGCTTCGCGGATTACTTGAACAACTCGAAGTGAGCGATCAGATTGAAACGGTCGAGTTTCCAGAGATGTACCGCGTTGTGTCTCCTGAAGGCGAATTGATCATGCCTGCTCGCAAGGAAGACGCCAAAAAGTATCTCCTTGAAACTTTCCCTCACGAATCTAAAGGGCTCAATCAGTTCTTTGCCGATTTGGATAAACTTCACGATAAAATGTTTACGCTCTTTACTTCGGATAAGCGTGGATATCGCGATGAAGACATGGAGTTCATGGCTACATTCCATAACCGTTCTTACGAAGAGTATCTTTCAAATTTAATTACTGATCCTAAACTCCTGAACTTTTTCTATGGTCAGTGGCCCTATGTGGGAATCACTCCTGACGAAGGTGGGAATCTGTTTCTTCAGATGCTTTACGCAACCCACTTTTTTGATGGATCATTTACGATCAAAGGCGGATTCGCGAAACTTGCTGATGCTCTCGCTTCGGTGATCACTTCCCATGGTGGCGAAGTAAAAATGCGCACCGAGGTTACGGGAATTCAGTGTGATGGGAAAAAAGCAATTGGTGTGGTAACGGAAAAGGGTGATCAATACCCTTGCGACTATCTCGTATCGAATATTTCACCAGAAATTGTTCACGAACGCCTTCTCCCTGAGGAATCGCGGAGTAAAAGGTGGATTCGTCGACTAAATACGCTTCAACCATCGCTTTCATCGGTAATTATTTACCTTGGAATGAAACCAACCTTCCGCAAAATTATTGACGGTCGTGTAGTGTTCTGGTATCGCGATGCGGATCAACGCAAAGTCTACGAACGGATTGTTAAAAAAGAGCCTTACAATGGTGACCATCTCGTTGTCCTTAATACTGTCGAAGACATTGCAGCATCGGCGTTGACGCTTATGACATTTGTACGACACGATGCTTCGGACAATTGGAAAGAACAGAAAATGCTTGACGCTAATAAGGCGATCGACGTTCTTGAAGAGATGTACCCTGGCATTCGCGAAGAGATTCTTTTTATGGAAGTGGGTTCACCGGACACAATGGTTCGATTTACTGATAATAGAGGTGGATCAATCTACGGTTTTGAAAATTCAAAAGATATGTACAAAGAAGCAAAAATGCCACCACTGACACATATCACTAATATGTATCAGGCTGGTCACTGGGGACGTCCGGGATGTGGTGTATTTAACGTTGTAACCAATGGTTACACTGTTGCCAAAGAAATGCTGGAATCAATCGGTTAGATCAACGGTGGTATTTTCTTTTG
>DYSA01000610.1 GCA_020726425.1 Fibrobacter succinogenes
CCGTTGCAGTGACTAAATTCTCAAAATCCGTGTCTCAAATCATTGACACATTCCGTGCCTTGAATAAGGTTTTGTGCGAAACGCTTTCGCCAAGTCCCTTGCGCATGTTGGATGGAATTCCAAGTTCGGGGATGTGGATGTATTTCATCCCTGCGCTTTCGATATATTGCTTGAAACTCTTCTTGGAAAATCCGTACTTCATAGATTGCGGATTGTTGCGAACGTCCACAACTACAGTTATATTGTTAGCGACAAGTTTATTGAGGAATGAATCAACGGTCAAGCCTTCGTAGCCGATGGAAAACAAAGTGGGTTTGGTGTCCGTGTTCCATGCGAATTGAAGTTGATTGATGGCGCCACGGGCGCCATGTCTGCCCGCGATTTTGCTTCGGGAAGTGTATTGGGGAAAATCGCGATAGATTTTCTTGACGAGTTTGTCACCGCGTAAATCACCGATTTGCGATTTGAATTTCAGCAGTGCGGTTTTGTCCGTTGGGGTGAGTTCGCTTAAGTAGGAATGCTTTGTACTTAACTGGAAATCGTCCGCTTTTTTGAGAAGACCCAGATCAATCATTCTCCGCTTGTCGTAATACGAGAGGAAACTAAAGGGTCCGAACTTGTAGGAAAAAAAGTCGTAGTGATTCTTGCCTGTCTGCTGGCAGAAGTTAAATAGAAGTTTTTCACAGTCCGTGCTTGGGAGACTGCCGCCAAAAACTTCGATCAAGGCGAGGAGGATTTTTCTTCGATAGTACATGGTCAGCGGGAAGTAGCTGTCTTCTTTTCTGGCATGGCAGAGATCAGGGCGCGTAACGCCTTGTTGACCTGCTCAGATGATTTGAAGACCTTCGCCACATCTGGTTCGATCATGACGATCAAGGGTTCATCCTTCATCCGCGCGGCAAAACGATTCGGCTTCGCTTTTTTATAGTCAAAGCGATATTCGGAAGCCATTTCCTGAACTTTACGGGGTTTGGTTGTGGGCGTTTTCTTCATAGTCTTTTGTTTCCTGTCGCGTGGCTGGACGGGCGTTGATGATTCGAACAGTATCTTCCACTCTTTCTACAAAACACACAAGAAGCATTCTTCGCAATGTAGACATGCCAATGATAATCTCGCGATGTTCTTGTTCCGAATGTGCTGTATCATCAAAGATGAGGGCAAGCGGGTCTTTGAAAACGGTCACAGCCTCATCGAAACTAACGCCGTGTTTCCGAATATTGTTCTCGGCTTTGGTGGGATTCCACTCGAATCTCATGGTCACATTTTACTCGATTTCATAGCAGCGAGGATTGCATGGATTCATCGTTGACTTTTACTGTCACCCCGTAAAGATCACACGGGGTCTTCGACAAGTCCGCGTTGGTCATTGAAGTAGATGGCGATGTCCATGACTTGCAACAGGAGGAAGATGCCAGGCGGGAGAAGGCGTTGTCCGCGTTGGGGAGAAGATATGCGAACTTATCCTTCATCCTTCGTTCTACGCAAGTTCCACTTTCAGCTTCTTCCCCAACGCAGACGCGGCGCGTTCCAATGTGAATAAAGTGATCGAAGCATTGTCTGGGTCAAGCAGGCGTTCCAATGCGGCGCGGCTGGTCTTCATGCGGCTTGCCATTTCGGTCTTGGTCAAATTCTTCT
>DYSA01000611.1 GCA_020726425.1 Fibrobacter succinogenes
TTCATTGATTTTAAGCATCCAGAAATGTCGATTATTTAAGTTGGACTACTTACACACAGCACGAGGCTCCAGCCTCACAGTCGTGACGCGAGGCTGGAGCCTCGAACGCGGCATTCCAAGCGAGGACGCTTGGAACGAGTTCTGGAGCCAACTTTAGATTAGGAAACCACCTGAGGTAGTTACAGATATTCTTCATAATTTAGATCACAAACACAACCAAACACACGTAAACGATTCACCGCATTCATTCTGTATTCCAAATTGCAGTATTCCAAACGCTTATACAATCTTAATGGAATCTCAGTTATTCCAACATACCAAAACGCATATATCGCGAGTATTCAATCGAGTATAGCGCAACAATTACAAACGAAACTTTTTCCACACTATAACAACGCTATTTTAAACGCAATATCTTCACACACACATTGCATTTACAAACGAAACTTTTTCACATGAAAATAATTCGGAACTTTTTTCACTTTTATTCACATTTAATATTTTCACTCATGTATATTTTAAGTGTTGAAGGAAACAGAACAAGAATTATTTTCAAGGAGAACAGTATGTTCGTACAGAGAAGTGCTACCGTAATAACCAAATTTGTTAAACAGTTCGTTCAAAACTTATTGGAATTGAACTGGAATGACCACCTCCTCGCCGAAATCGGTACAACAAGACCGAGTCGCAAACGTGAGGAAAACAGCAATAACGAGATGTAACATAAGGATGTAAAATGCGCGGCATTGACATAAAACTGCTCCGGGAACGTTCGAAATACAGCTATTCCAACCGCGAAATGGCTCAGATGTTGGGAATAACGGAAAGAACTTTAATCAACTGGGAATCCAGCGAAGAAGATCTTTCCCCCCCCTACCAGAATTTCCTGGGGCAGATTTTTGAAGATGTGGTGATTGTAAATGCGCAAGAAACACTGGACAGATTATTCAAAATTGTCCCTGCCGAACACATGGCTTTCTGGTTTTACCTCGGTCACGAAAAAATAGTTCTCTTCAGAAACTCCGCCCGCCATCTCAATTTCACCGCTCAAACACGAACATTCCAAAATGATGAAGTCATCAAAGACTTGGAAGATATTTCACTTACTACTGCCCCATTTACTTATGCGGTAACAATTAACGACGCCGGTGAATCGATTTGTGACAATCGATATAAATCCTATAAGGGAACACGCTACGTTCATTATCTTCAAAACCGAACACTCGAATCAATTCTTAAGCTCCCCCGTTTTATGAAAGGTCCCAAACCGCTCTACCTTCTCTCGCTGGAGAATAAACTTCACAAGATCGATGACCGTTATGAAATTATTCAACCTCAAGGATCAGAAAAAGTGTTTACTGAAAACGATGTTGAAATCCTCATGACCGCTCTCGAACACGAAGAAAAAAATGGACTTACCGAGTTACTCAATATGTATTTCGCTCAAAAATAGCCACGGAACAGTTCGACCGATCCCCAAAAGCTATCTTTAGGGATCGGTAAAAAACCGGTGAGAAGTATCAAACCGGAGGAATTATGGCCCAGTTCCAAGAAGCAAATATCCCCTTTCGCAATAAATTATTTACAGCCTATGGAATTGGAATTATCGCGATATTCCTCATTTTCAAATATGG
>DYSA01000612.1 GCA_020726425.1 Fibrobacter succinogenes
GACGGCGATAGCCCATATATAGGGTTTTATTTTGCCACGCTATACAAGTACCATAAAATATATTGTAACAGTTCACAGTCAGACAGGTGGTGATAGGAAATGAAGAACGGGAGTACCCATCAACAGCACTAATTTTTGAAAAGCGCTCTGCCCATTTCGCTTGGCGGTATTCAAAACAGTTGCTAAAGCGGCATAAGTTTGAGCGCCCCAATCCGAACGAAAACTTCCCAGCACTTTCCGATGAATCACAGACGGGCGCAAAGCGCGTTCACAGGCATTGTTGTGAGCAGGGACATCTAATCGATGCAAACAGATGAAAAGTGAATCGCGATATTTTCGATAGCGATCCAGCAGGTTTCTGCCCAAGCCTTTGAAGGTTCGTTCAAGCAGTTGTTTCAAGCGCCTCTCAATCATCGCGACTTGTCTTTTGAAACCTCTTTCTGTCATTTTCTCCTGCCGATTTCTGAGATGAATGGCTTTTCGAAACAGCCTTTGCATTTCTCTTGCCCAAGCCAAACGTGGTCGCTTTTCCATCAGACCTTGCAAGTTTCGGATTTGATGTGCCAAACAGATTTGATGGGCTTTGGCGGGCGCATTCAATTGCGCCTTCCAGCAATCACTTACCCAAACTTCCGCTTCGCTCTCTCTCATGAATTCTTCGACCACATCATATCCACGACTTGGCTCTATCAAATGATACTCACAGTGTTCTCCGACAAAGACCCATTGCCACCAATTCTTGCCATGCACACGGGCGCTGGTTTCGTCACTGCCTATCACTTCGCTTTGGCGAACTCGCTCGCCAATTGCCTCTGCTTCGGCTTGCGCCGCTTTGCCTGCGCGTTCCACGATCGATACGGCTCCGCCTGCACTCAAGGTCAAACCGAACAACTCTTCGCAAATCTTCAATAGCCGCTTGAAACCCACATGGTGTTCATGGTGCAAGTCTGTCACCACCGCTTCCAAACGTGGTCCAAAATGTCGCCCGGCTTCCAAACCCTCGGGTAATTTCCCGCGTTGGACTTCTCCGCAGCACGGACAGATCACTTCATATTGCCTTGTTTCTATCACCACAGGTTTGACTTCAGGCAGTTCTGTAATCTGACGACGTATCACTTGCACTGGAACTTCATCCAACAAATTACTGGCACAGTTTTCGCAATGATCTGCATACACTTCGATGACTTTGTTCGGGTTTTCTACCAACTGACGCTCGTGTTTTTCGTGTCCCGGTTTGGCGCCCTTCTTCTTGCTTCGTGCGCGCTTCTTCGTAGACGATTTGAAATCCCGTGAGGGCGGCTGGGATGAGTTCTGTGATGTTGTTGGCGGTTGCTTCAATCGCGCGATCTCTGCTTTCAACTCGCTGATCTCCTTCGCCATTTCATAGATCAGCGCAATGAGATCTTCGCGTGATTGCTCATCTATTTTTATCTTCGCCGTTTCTGGTATCATGACCTTTACAACACCGTTTTTCAATTAAAGTCGTGAACTGTTACAAATTAACTAATTCAATTACATCTTCTTTCACATGCTGCAATCCAATCATGCTATTTAGCTCTTGCATGATTCCATCTAATCAACTTTAGTTTCGCCAAAATATGGCATTGAACCTTAAAAAGAACCGAATACGACA
>DYSA01000613.1 GCA_020726425.1 Fibrobacter succinogenes
AGCTTATGCTCTAAACTAAGCACTCCAGCAGCAAGAGCAATATCGGAATTCATGTTAATTACTTTAAACTGTTGCATGTGAGCCACTGCGGAAAGTGCGACGGCCTCAGAAACCTGTCGATATAATACACGGTACACTTCAAAAAGTGAAATGACCGAGATGATACAAAGATCATGATTTTGAATAGCGGGTGCAAAATTTTCTGCATTTATTGAATCGGCGAAATATTCAAGCCAACCACAACTATCGACTAAAATCACAAATCATCCTCTCTCAACAGTAGTGTCGATCCCCTTGGCAATTCCACGAAGATTTTCAATTGAACTAACAGGGATCAGCTCAATACGATCTTTGTACGAAACGATCTGAAGTGAAGTTCCCGCAGTAATCCCCATAGACTTTCGAATTTCTTTAGGAATGCAAACCTGATACTTTGATGATACTTTTACAGCTTCCATCGGAACCTCCTTTTTGAATATACAGTAAACTACACAGAGCTTAGAACGAAGTCAATAGCCAATGCTCATTCAATGAGAGGTGAGTAGTACGATTTCTAATGAATTTTCCTCTGGCAATCAAGTGAATGAATCTAAAAGAATCGAAAGTAATCAGGAGAAAAAAATCCAACCACGAAAAAAAGACCTACACAGAGGGAAGCTGAAAGAATTGCTGAGCCGGAGACTCACAATGCAACATAACCAGCCGGTGACTGGTTACGAGGATTAGACCATGAATTTATTCATGGGAAATTGCGATGGTGAGCCGGAGACTCAGAAAAGGCAGGGCCAGTGAGTGATTACGAGAAAATCTCTTTGAGATATCTTTCAAAATCATTCAACAAGGAAATAATTTCTTCAATATTTTTCAATGTATCGGGAATAACAGAGTATCGCCCATCGACGGCAAATTGATTGAGCCGAAGAAGCGGTTCGAAATCAAAGGGGATTGCGATATGAGCATCTTCTAGTTTTTCAGCGAGTAAATACAAGTCATGAGTTCGTGTAATGCTGACTCTATTAAAATCCAAAAGAGCTTTCATAAATTTTTCAGCACACTGCTGAAGATGGAAAAGAATTACCTCTTCATCTAATTCGACATTTCCATTCACAAAAGAAACGTGAACAAGTTCTGCTGTTGCGAGATCTACAGACCCTTTTTTAAGAAATATTTGATACTGACTTAGAAAGTTTTGCTCCACAGCACTTCCCCTTTCCGATCAATATCGTAATAGACAGAGTTGATTTGATCTTTATAGAAATCATACTCATCGACCGTTGATACAAGTATATCTATTGCAATCCCCATTTTCCCAAGACTCTTGCGAATACGGGTAGCTTCATCAATTTTAGAAGTTTGATCTTTTTCAACTACGCAAATATCGATATCGGAGTCTTCGGTAGGATTTCCATAGGCATAACTACCGAACAAGATTACCTTTTCAGGGTTTACCACTTGCAGTCTATCGACGATCAACTGTTTCAACGGTGAAATATCCGCACGTTTTACCATGAATACTCCTAAATTTTGTTTTTCCAAATATACATTGAATCTCCCCAGGCGATCACAAGGATCCCGCCCTACGAATGGTGTTTCGGACAATTTCTGAACCGTGATTAAAAGGATAACTGGAT
>DYSA01000614.1 GCA_020726425.1 Fibrobacter succinogenes
TTCGTATAAGGAGTTGGTATGGAATTTTTTGTAATGGGAATGACCCTTGGACTCACGGCGGGACTAAAGCCCGGACCATTGGGTGTATTTGTCATCCACCAAACCTTGACTCGAGGAAAACGGCAGGGAGCGGTGGCGTCATTGGCACCATTTTTCAGCGATGGCCCGATTATTTTGTTGGCGATCCTTCTCACGGTGGGACTTAAAGAGATATCCGGATTTCTATCGATTGTTTCGATTGCGGGAGGTTGTTACCTCGGCTATCTTGGGGTGAAAATTATTCGGTCTCCTTCGAGTATCAATCCTTCCGGAGAAGGGGCGACTGGATCAAGCCTTCTCAAGGCGATACAGGTGAATCTTCTCAATCCATCACCCTATATTTTCTGGCTCACTATTGGAGCAGGAATCATGGCAAACGGAACGCGAATCGAAGCGGGACTCTTTGTGTTTGCCGCATTGAGTACTTTGTCATTAACGAAATTTGCTGTTGCTATGAGCGTTAGTTTTTTCGGGGCACGATTTAATCCACGATTCTATGCAAGAATACTCCGATCTTTGTCAATTCCACTCATTTTTTTGGGATTCAAGATGATCTATTCAGGCATTACTTCATTTCTTTAAAAGGATAAAAAATGAACATAGAACGAGCAACTATCGCCGATGCAGAAGAGATTCTCGCTCTTCAAAAAGAAGCGTTCACTCAGGAAGCTGAGCGGTATAACAATTTTGCGATTCGGCCTCTGACGGAAACCGTGGAACAGTTCACTTCGCTCTTTGAAATAAACAGTTTTCTCGTGGTTCGCGAAACTGGTGGTATCGTGGGAAGTGTTACCGTTCGCGAAGAGAATGGTACTGCCTTTATAGGGCGACTGATCGTGAAACGGGATTTTCAAAACCGAGGGATTGGCAGTTTTCTTCTCGATTCGGTGGAAAAACAGTTTGTCCACCTCAATCGATTTGAACTTTTTACGGGCCATCTCAGTGACCGCAATCGGGCGATTTACCAACACAAAGGATACCGCGAGTTCCGGCGAGGTATCATGGATGGAATCGAAATGGTTTTTATGGAGAAGGTGAACTCAATTTGAGTTGATATGGACTATATTTGAGTGTATAACAACTCAAATGGAGTCGATATGATTGAAGTTCTTCTTGGATCTCAAAGTTGTGAACAGGTTCTCTTGTACATTGTTGCTCGAGAAAGAGGGTATGCTCGAGAAATTTCCCAGTATTTTAATGTCAGTGAAACACCAATCAAACGGCAACTACTCAATTTGGAAGCAGGGGGAATTTTAATTGCAGAAGAGATGGGACGCACGCGATTGTTCCAGCTTAATCCTCGATGCCCATTTGCCTCCGAAATCCGAGCGCTATTTGAAAAAGTTATCTCATTTATGACTGAAACGGATCGAGAAAAACTCTCTATGAACCGCAATCGGCCAAGAAGAACAGGAAAACCACTATGAAATCCGTCGGAGAAATGGATGTCGAAGAGTTAGGGGCCTTTGTATGTACCCATTTGGCAGCTCGGGGAATTGATACCGTTCTAAGCGGAGGAAGTTGTGTGATGATCTATTCAGAAAATCGATACAGCTCTTACGATCTTGATTTTATCCCGAGAAATCTTTTT
>DYSA01000615.1 GCA_020726425.1 Fibrobacter succinogenes
TCAAGTATGGAATGGGTATTATTGCCACAGTTGCGATGATCAACGGAGCAGTTCCAGCGCCGGTAGGGCAGTGGAATTTTGACAACAGTGCGAATCTCACGGCGGCTCAGATTGGATCTGCACTGGTTCTCACGGGAACACACGAAGCTGTTGCGGGGCCAACAGCAAGTGATGGCGCAGTGCGCATCGGCGTGGGAAATCACTATACTGTGAATCATGGGGTTGCGGCAAATGGAGGAGGACAGTTTGTCAACGAGTACACGCTTTCCTATGATTTCAAGGTTCCCACGATTAGTTCGTGGGCCTGTCTTTTTCAGACGAATTCAACCAATTCCAACGACGGTGAACTTTTTGTTCGCAAAGATGCGGGAACTTTGGGCGTTTCCGGAACCGGCTACTCTTCGAAAGCGATCCTTCCGAATACATGGTATCGCCTTACTGTGAGCGTGGACAATGGATCGTTCTATCGTCTCTATTTGGATGGCGTAAAGATTCTCGAAGGAACTAAGCAGGGTGTGGATGGAAGATTTGCAATTGATACATCTTTCAAACTCTTTGCCGATGAAAGTGGCGAAGATGGGATAGTCGATGTCGCTTCGGTGCGATTCTGGAACAGTGCGCTCACCGATGCTCAGGCGATTGAACTGGGCGGATTTTCGACCCCTTCCACCGGAACAATTCTCACAGGGCCCTATCTTCAGAATGTGGACACGGCGGGGATTACAATCATGTGGGAAAGCAAAAGTTCTTCTGCGGGAACAGTTCGCTATGGGATTGATCAAACGGTTGGGTCTTCAGCGACTTCATCGGTCTATAATCCCTTAACCGGTTCATTTATCCACAAAGTTCGTTTGGCGGGACTCACCGCAGACACAAAGTATTTCTGGAAAATGGAAACCGATTCGGGGTCGTCGCCGGCGAAAACATTCCGCACGTCGCCAAAATCCTATGTTCGGCCATACCGAATCGGGCTCTGGGGAGACAGTCACCACGCGTCACCGTGGAGAAGCATGGCCTCCTATATGACAGATTCTCTTACCATCGATGTGGCTCTCTCAGTGGGTGATATATCAAACTCAGGTAACAGGTACAGCGACCTTCAGGAAGTGTTCCTTCCCTATACTTGCGGAACGCTCGCTTCGAAAGTGCCGTTCTTCGTTTCGTTAGGGAACCACGATGTGGGAAGTGCATGGGGAGGTGGAGATCTTATTTGCCGATTCTTGGATCAGCCTAAAGGCGTGAACTCTGATACCAGTGGGTTTAACGGAAGCTATCTCGCCATGTACGGAAATACCGCAATGATTACGATTGACTGGAACCGTTCGGGAACCGATGTTCTTCCCGGAAAATGGCTTGAACAGACGCTTCAGTCGAGTCGCGTGCAAAATGCGTCGCTTCGGGTGATTGCGATTCACAATGCGCCATTCTACGAACGGTGGCAGGCTGCAGAAAACAGTGTGATCAAAACAAATATCCCTCTTTTGGCTGAAAAGTATGGCGTGCATCTCGTGTTCAGCGGACATATGCACGGCTACGAACGGGGATATTTAAACGGCGTCTACTATGTGACACAGGGCGGTGCGAGTTACATGGATGTGAGCGAACCGGTGGGACCAAGGCTCTA
>DYSA01000616.1 GCA_020726425.1 Fibrobacter succinogenes
CTTCTAACTTACCTTCTAACCGTCCTATTTCCAGTCCTTCTTTTTTAGCCTTACGAATCGAGCCTTGTTGTAACCAGATGAAATCTCGCTGTTTGAATTGAATTTCGTGTTCCTCTTCACTCAATCCCGCGGTGTTGGCAATTTGAAAAGCCTCCGCCAAATGCGGTTCAACCGATAACGTTTTGGGAACAATGTCTAATTTGCCGGCATTTCTGAGAAAGTAAATCCATTTGTCTGTGAGCGTTTCTAACTCTTCTAACGTTTTGGTGAATTTGGGCAGTTCTACAAAAATCAATTCAATATCATCGCTGTATTTCAGTAACGATTCTTTTTCCCGGAGATGCCAATAAGATATCACTTTGGGAAGTTCAGAGAACATCGGAAAATCGGTTATAGTCACCGCGATGATTGGTTCTAATCCGCCATATTCATCCGAGCGTTTCAGTTGGGTGGAATATAGTTTAGCTGCATTGTACAGAATACGTTGTTCAAAACCTTCAACGTGCAACACTTGCATTTCAATAATAACTTTCGTGTTGTTGGCAAGAATCGCTTTGACATCAACGTAGCTGTCCTTCATGCCCTTGATGAGCGGTATCTGATAGGGATCAACTATTGTTAAATCAATAATCTGCTGTTGCCCGGCGTAAATAATCGCATTGAGAAAATCAATCAATATCCCTTTCGAGTGTTCGCTCCCAAAAACTTTTTTGAACGCATAATCGGTTCTTACGTCTAAAAATTCCATCAATTTCCTCCCAATAACTCCGCCTCTGTAAAACCAGTGCAAGTCATTACTATTTCAAGCGATATGCCTTGTTTGAGCAGATTTCGCGCGACTTCCAACTTTCCTTCCTGCCTGCCTTCCAGCTTTCCTTCCTGCCTGCCTTCCAATCTCCCTTGCTGCCTGCCTTCCAACCGTCCTATTTCCAGTCCTTCTTTTTTAGCCTTACGAATCGAGCCTTGTTGTAACCAGATGAAATCTCGCTGTTTGAATTGAATTTCGTGTTCCTCTTCACTCAATCCCGCGGTGTTGGCAATTTGAAAAGCCTCCGCCAAATGCGGTTCAACCGATAACGTTTTGGGAACAATGTCTAATTTGCCGGCATTTCTGAGAAAGTAAATCCATTTGTCTGTGAGCGTTTCTAACTCTTCTAACGTTTTGGTGAATTTGGGCAGTTCTACAAAAATCAATTCAATATCATCGCTGTATTTCAGTAACGATTCTTTTTCCCGGAGATGCCAATAAGATATCACTTTGGGAAGTTCAGAGAACATCGGAAAATCGGTTATAGTCACCGCGATGATTGGTTCTAATCCGCCATATTCATCCGAGCGTTTCAGTTGGGTGGAATATAGTTTAGCTGCATTGTACAGAATACGTTGTTCAAAACCTTCAACGTGCAACACTTGCATTTCAATAATAACTTTCGTGTTGTTGGCAAGAATCGCTTTGACATCAACGTAGCTGTCCTTCATGCCCTTGATGAGCGGTATCTGATAGGGATCAACTATTGTTAAATCAATAATCTGCTGTTGCCCGGCGTAAATAATCGCATTGAGAAAATCAATCAATATCCCTTTCGAGTGTTCGCTCCCAAAAACTTTTTTGAACGCATAGTC
>DYSA01000617.1 GCA_020726425.1 Fibrobacter succinogenes
TTGTAAACAAGGGTTGCACGCCGTGTCAGGCTACAAAACTTTTGTAAACAAGGGTTGCACGCCGTGTCACGAGTTTCGAAAATGGTTGGAACTACTGTATTGGTTACGCGCGATTTTGCGGGAAGGTTTTCGCACTGCGTTCGGTTAGCCACTATTTCGCGAAATACCGGTTGATGATTCAGTGATTCCAGACAATATCGAGCGGGCTGATCGGCTGTTTTGGCGAGATTTCCTTGAGAATGTGCAGATAGATCATGGTGGTTTCAATGTTCGAATGGCCAAGAAGTTCCTGAATCGTTCGAATATCAAATCCATTCATCAGAAGATGCGTGGCGTAACTGTGCCGAAGCGAATGAGGAGTAATTCGTTTGACGAACTTGCACTGCATCACGGCGCGACGAAACTCTTTTCCCAAAAATGTATGGTGAAAATGATACTGTTTCATCACCTTTGTTGCGGAGTTTTCCACCAGACCGGAAGCGGGAAAAAGCCACAGCCACCGTTCGCTCATCGATTCAGATTCGCCAATCGATTTTGGAAGAAACACTCCTTTGTAGCTGCTTTTCTCTTGCAACTTTACATGGCGCGAACGAACAGTCAGTACCTGCATTTGAAGTCGTTCTTTGAGAATCTGTGGCAGTGGAACGACCCGACTTTTTTGTCCTTTCGATTGTTCAATAGTGACGGTGTTGTTTTCAAAATCGAGATCTTTCAATCGCAATTCCAGAAGTTCGTTCAGGCGAAGGCCACAGCCATACATCAATGAAAATGAGAGGTTCAGTTCCGGGGAAATCGCCGCAAGAAGCGCATGCAACTCGTGAACAGACAACACCACGGGCATCTTTTTTCCGGGATATTTTGCGCGAACATTTCCTTTTTGATCGCCAAAATCTTTCCGAAGAATATGGCGAAAGAGAAACAATAACGCATTAAACGCCTGATTATGTGCAGAAGGTGACACATTTTCAACCACCACGAGATTGTTTAAAAACTGCCGAGCGGTAGCATCACAGATCTCAGCGATTGAACCGGTATGAAATTTGAGAAATTTGCGCGTCCATTTCACATACGCTTCGAGCGTTCGGGGCGAGTAATTTCGTTCGCGAATCACTGCCACCAACCGCTGAACCACATCGGTACTGTTACTCAATTCACCATCGGTGACGCCACTTTGATAGAATGGCAGCAAAAGCATGATCGCCTGATACGCCTCTTCGATGGCGGCAACAGGTTGCCCTTTTTCATGAAGTTTCTGAGAAAAATGGCTGAACGAACTCTTTTCATAGGGAGTAAATCGATATTTTTGGCAGAAATCCAGATAGAACCGAATCCATTTCACATAAGCAACCTGATTCTCTTTTTTCACCGTTTGCAACTGTTCGCGATAAAACCGTTCTATATCTTCCGGCACATGAAGCATACTTTCCTCCCAATCACCAGTTCAAAAACACCCGTGATATGGTACTATTTGTTCCATAAAAATTGCTACATCCTATTCATCCCAAAACAGAACAAAAAGGTAGTTTTACGGGTAGATATGTTCCATTTTTCGATTTTATCATCCACTTGCATTTATGCGCACGTGTATATTTGTCTCACTACGTAGTTGTTAGCCGGATGA
>DYSA01000618.1 GCA_020726425.1 Fibrobacter succinogenes
TGAGGCGGAGCCTCACGAACGGCATTCCAAGGCGGGAGCCTTGGAACGAGTTGGTCTAATATCAAACGGTTACAACTTCGCAGTTTTATCAATAGCACCAGAGCTGTTACCATCGAACAATTCCTAGAGCGATCATTTTCGGAACCGCCTTGGAAATTGCCGTAATTGCGTTATAAAATTGCGGAACACCCTCTCTTTTTTCGTTCTCCACTTTTTGATCCTCAAGATAGAGTGAAACGCGTGTAATCAATGACATAACAACGGTTGCGAACAGTTCCTGCGTTACTCCCAGAACCGATTTTGACATAAAATCTTCCACCGAAAGCCACTGTTTTTCATCTCGATAGTAGTTTTCAACTTCCCATCGAGCTTTATAAAGGGCTATCAGTGAATCCATTGAATATTTTTGGGGTGATTCGACCATAATTCCGGCGATTATTCGGGGGATCGAGGGTCAGGTGAAACAGTTTGCGGTGGTTGGCTGCGGATCTCTCGCGGCGAATTGTTCAAACTCGATGGTGATTGCCATTGATGGCGATAGTGTCGGTGTCGTGCGTCCTGATTTTTCATCCGTTGACCTAGGCATTGATCAGGTGAAAGCAATCGTGATCACCGGAACCTCGTCGGCAGATCTGAAAGCGGTGGTGGAAACGGTTCTCGATCTCTGCGATCGGATTCGCGTGTAGAGTGTGAAAAAATAAGGGCGGATCATCCGTTGAGATCCACCCTTATTTTTTTCAAAATCTATAGATTGTGGTGAGTCATAATCAGATCGCGAAGTTCCTGCGGGGAGCTGACAATGTGAGTCGGTTTTCGGGTGAGCAGAAGTTCGTGACTCTGGAAACCCCACGTAACCGCCACGGATTTCCATCCCGCCTCGTGAGCTGCTTCGATATCATTGACTCCATCGCCGATCATCCAGCACGAATCGAGATCAATCCCAAACTCATACTGAATCTCCCGAAGGCGATCCGCTTTAGAAACCCCTCCGTCCGAACCGGTAACTCGATTAAAAAGATGTGGTGCTTCGGCTTGGATAAGGCCTGCGTCGATAATCTTTGTCGAGTTGTTCGACACGATCGTGACCACACACTGATCCTGAAGTTCGTGGATGAACTCTTTCATCCCTGGGAACAGCATTGTTTCTGGAACGATCGATCCGCCCGTTTCAACGACCAATCGCATAAACTCGGGAACCCGTGACTCTTCGAGACCTGCCGCCGCCACCACCGCTTCGAAAGAGATCTCCGCCGCCATATTGAAATGATCCCGCGTCACCACCGCCGAGCTTCCCATGGCGATAAAAATCCGATTCATAAGGCGGATATTCGGTTCGAAAGTATCAGCCAAAACGCCGTCATAGTCAAATGCGACAAGTGCTTTTTTCGTAGTTTTTGTGGTATTCATTGTCGGATCCTTTCGAGAATACAGAGTATTGTGTAGTCGCACGGCGCACCGTGAAGCTACCATGTATGTGTGTTTTCATCAGAAAAACCTTTGAAACAGCGGAACTCCTCGCACAAAATAGAGGGTTGCATCGAGAATAAGAATGAGAGAAATCCCCACAAGCGACCAGATCGTGATCTGCCGATTTGTTTTCTGCGCGTGGTGGTGAAGGC
>DYSA01000619.1:0-241 GCA_020726425.1 Fibrobacter succinogenes
TCTTTTTGTCGACCTGTCCTCAGAGTATCATGTTTGCCCCGCGAAGTAATAACTACTCAGGTAGTTTCCTCAATAAACGTAGGCTTCAGCACTCGTTCCAAGCATCCTGAGATTGTGCAAGAATTCAAATAATTCCCCAAAATCACAATTTTACGTAGGGTGCGGACCAACGTGTCCGCCCAGCATTTCAAATAATTCCCCAAAATCACAATTTTACGTAGGGTGCGGACCAACGTGTCCG
>DYSA01000619.1:341-1618 GCA_020726425.1 Fibrobacter succinogenes
CCCAGCATTTCAAAGAAATCAACCATTATTATACCTATTCAGGGTAGACACGATGGTCTACCCCTACAACAAATTTGCAATTCTTACCCAGTATCCAAGGGGCATCCCTACAAAATCATGATTTTTAAGGTGAATATGCGTTGTGAAAACGAGAAAAGGTTCAGGTATGTCACTCCTGAACCTCTCTTAAACCTCCGAAGGTTAATTGATCTGTTTTACATGCGATTCTGAAATTAGAATACCAATTCCATTTCCAAATCTTCGTAGTCGTAGTCGATTATGTCGTCGTAAAAATCGTTCATGGCACTGTCGGTATCGGGAAATGAACTGGTTGACTCACGTGTTCCGTACGCTTCATCTTCGGAAATGTAAAAACTCTGCATAATCATAGTATCACCTTTGGTTTGAAAATCTGATACACTGCTCTTTCCGCTTAAAAGATACCTCGCTACTATTTCAGAATAATTGAAATTCTGTGAGAAAATGGTGAGTTGGATCTCTGTGTATGACGTTCTGTCAGACATTCGATCAAAATTGTTGATCTGTCGGTGTTAATCCCCAAAAAGTGTGTACTTTTCAAGGAGGAAAACAGATTTCTGGTCGATTGCGATCGATGCCGTTCTTTACTCAAGGGGAGTTACGTATGAAATTCGGTATGAAAAAATCAAAACAGTTAAAAAGCCGCGATGACGATCGTTCGGGAAATGAGATCTCATTTGATGATTCACCGCGAGAATCGCGCAAAGGAATTTCTCCACGAGTTATGTGTACATCTCTTGCAGTGGCGGTCACATTGGGTGTTGGAATCTTTTTTAGCAATGTGAATTTGCAAACGATCTCCCCTGATTTCTATAACAGTACACCGGTTACCGAAACTGCTCTTGGATGAACAGGTACAAGTGAGCCGGCGGTGAATCGTGAATTGGTATCTCTTTTGGGGATGCCGTTCCTATCACAAGTACCAGAGTTCATTGTGGCTATGACCAGTTCGACATCTCAGTCGCTTAACTGCTTGAACTGGCGTAGAGCATACGGGTAACGTATTGTGATTCGAGTACATACTGAAGTGCATGACGACCAACTGATTAATTGCAACCCCATGTCAAAGCTCCCTGTGAAATTGAACAGTTTCGTGTAGTTTCAATTTACAGAGAAATTAAGACGCTCCCAAGGCACTCCCAAGATTGACTCTGATGCTCCCGAATTTCGATGTTGCAAAAAAGTTTGTCGCTATCAACTCGTTCCGAGGCTCCGGCCTTGGGATGCTTCTGACGAGG
>DYSA01000620.1 GCA_020726425.1 Fibrobacter succinogenes
CATCAGCGCCGCAAGCGCCTGTTCTTCAGCAGGTGTCATACACACTCCTTTTTTTTTGTTACAGATGTGGCACTGGTTTTGTGCCGGTTAGATTCGATGGTTTCAATTCTATATAATGACACAAAACCCGAACGGTCACAGGGGGTACTATTTTTGATATTCTTAATTTTCTTGTGGCGCAACGGCAGTGAGTTAGTGGTATCATCCTTCGCACGGGAATAGTTGTTTTGGGGGAATTTACCGCCAGCAACTTAAAAAGCAAACGAGGGAACCCCCTTTCTGTTTTCATCTTTCATGAGTTGCTTTGCGGTTTACAAAAGTTCCAAAATTGCTTTTTGAAGTACAACCACTCTCAATCCCATCGATGATTTTTTCGAATTCGCCCTGCGATTGGGGGATTTGGGGCGTGACAATTGTGGAGAGAAATCTCTTTCCTCGAACGGTTCCTTCGTATATCTTTGATTTCAAACAGAAAATGGATTCGCATCGCCTGTGCGTGAAGGAGCCTCTTGTGAATATCAAATCTCTCATAGCAATGACTCGGCCGGGAAACTCACTCATGGCGGCAATCGGAATCGCGATTGGTGTTTTGTTTAGTTCAGCACCGAATCCGGTTCTGTTGATCTGTTTGATCGTGGCGGGAATGGCGGCGCTCAGTTTTGGCAACGTAATAAATGATATCTTCGACATCGAAACAGACCGAATGGCTCACCCAGACCGAGCGCTGGTGACGGGGGAGATCTCCGTTGTTCAGGCGATCTGGTTTTCGATTATTCTCGCAGTCGTTTCGGTAATTGCGGGAACAGTTGTTTCGCCGATTCACGGAGTTGCCACACTTATCCCGATTATTCTTCTGGGACTGTACGCGTGGAAACTCAAGGGAACGCCGCTCATCGGGAACATTCTGGTCTCTTTGTTGGTTGCCTATACGCTGATTTTTGGTGCCCTGTCGGGTCAACCGTTGCTGGTGATTCTTCCTGCTGTGCTCGCCTTTGTCACCAATCTGATTCGCGAAATCGTCAAAGATCTGGCCGATGAAACCGGTGATCGCGCGGCGGGAATTACAACCACGGCGAGTCTCGATAAAAATCTGGTGAACCGCTTGATTTCGGTGCTGATTCTCATTTCGATCTTAACCGCTCCGCTACCGCTACTTTTCCCTCAGTTTCGTTTGATATATCCGGTGGTGATCGTCATGGTTGTCTTCCCGCTTCAGATTCGCGGATTTGTTTTGCACAGAAACGGAAACCGAACAGGTCACGCTTCAAACCTAAAACTCCAACTTCTCGCGGGGCTTCTGGCGATTGCCGCCGAAGGGGTTCGGTATATTCTCGGGTGAGGATTCAGAGATTCAGAGACAAACTCGAAACAGGGCAGGAGAGACTGTGCAAGTATTCAATAAATCACACCGCAATTGTGTAGGGGCACGGCGAGCCGTGCACAATGTAAGTGTGTAGGGGCACGGCGAGCCGTGCACAATGTAATTGTGTAGGGGCACGGCGATCCGTGCACAATGTAAGGATGTTATCAATGACTTATATATGTCACCTCGGACACGGCACGCCGTGTCCCTACCGAAATTTGGCTTTCAATACACAATTCTTGCACAGTCTCAT
>DYSA01000621.1 GCA_020726425.1 Fibrobacter succinogenes
TTCGGCCGTCAAGCTTACAGCTTGCCGTCCGCTCCGCTGGTGAGCGCCGCGATTCGGCTCCTTCTCCTCTTGACAAAGTATAACTTTGGTTATACTTTGAAATTATGAAAACAGCGATATCTATACCCGATCCAGTTTTTGAAGCAGCTGAAAAATTTGCTCATAGAATTGGTGTATCACGAAGTCAACTTTATGCAAAAGCTGTGGAAAAATACCTTAAAGAATACCAAAATCAGTCAGTTACAAAAAAACTCGACGAAATATATTCAGAAGAATCATCTCGTTTGGATCGTACTGATCATACGCTTCAGTACTCATCTCTTCAAAAGGATGAGTGGTGATAGTCAGGGGAGAGATATGGTGGGCATCGTTACCAACGCCCATTGCATCTGAACCTGGCTACAGGCGCCCTCTTCTGGTCATTCAATCTAATGATTTTAATCAAAGTCGAATAAGCACGGTAATTTCAGCGGTTATTACTTCTAACCTTCACTTATTTGATGCACCAGGCAATGTTCTCTTGTCGAAAAAGGAATCCGGTTTACCAAAGAAATCTGTAATCAATGTTTCACAGTTGATCACAGTAGATAAATCTTTTTTCACTGAAAAAATCGGCAGTATCGGTGCACTCAAGTTGAAGGAAGTAGAAGCTGGAATTCGCCTGGTACTATCCTTGTGATAATCAGCCGAACAATGCACTTCACTGGACGGCGGGACAAGCCTTGAACTTCGAGCGAAGTTTCTTTGCCGCCGCCAGTGAGCCGCACGTTATGCGCCACAGGAGAATGAATGAACATTGAGACCAAGAACGATCTCATCGAAGAGATTCTCACGGCATGGAAAGATCGCATCGGAGATGACTACTCAGGCTACAGGGGGCATGTCTATCGGATGTTTCATTTCTGTTTGGCGCTCCATCCCTGTACCGAGGAAGAAGTAACCAAGTTAGCCATTGCCGCCTGTTTCCACGATATTGGCCTTTGGTCCGCCCATACCGTGGACTACATCCCGCCTTCGGTATCCGAAGTAAAGTCGTACTTATCAGAAACAGGGCGGCAGGCGTGGTCTGAGGAAATTGGCCTAATGGTCGAGATGCACCACAAGGTACGCACATATAAGACTGACCGTTTTCCACTGGTGGAATTATTCAGAAAAGGGGATCTGGTTGATTTCTCTCTTGGTCTCTTCAAATTCGGCATCCCTTCTGCCTATGTCAGTGATGTCAAGAAAACTATCCCAAACAATGGCTTTCACCGGTTCCTCATGAAAGGTGCATGCGAGTGGTTTGCAAAACATCCGTTCAGTCCACCACCGTTCATGAAGTGGTAGCGCATAACCACTAAACCATCGGTTCAACCAGACGGCGGAACACGCCCCCGAATTTCATAGCAAGCTCAGTCGCCGCCGCTGGTTACCCTTAACGTTAACTTTACGAGGAGGGGGGCTTTCACTTATGGACAAAAAAACAAGAAGATATAAGACGCTTGTTGAACGACGTAAAAGATGTTCAGGGTGCAATGGTCTCGCCAATCCGTCTCAAATAATGAGCGGAATGCACGATTCAAACCAGGAGAAATGGGGACAGATCTATTTAAAATGCATAGGAAATAT
>DYSA01000622.1 GCA_020726425.1 Fibrobacter succinogenes
TATCGGCAGTCGGGGAGAATCGACAATCGCGATCGACCACGGTGCCGAACCTTGGTGCCATTCTGAATAGTATTGCACTCCGAGGAAATCTTCGGCGAGATTCATTTTGAGGTTGATTCTTTGCTCGATCACAGGTAAGATACCAGCGGAACGGTATTCGAACTCAACGGATTGAGAGATAGCGAATGGATCAGGCATATATCGGGCGACAGCCTATTTTTGATAAAGAGTTACACACATTTGGGTACGAACTTCTTTTCCGCAGTGGCGGATCAAAAGAGAGTGCCGGCGTGATTGATGGAAATGCCGCCACTTCACAGGTCATGGTGAACACCTTTCTTGAAATCGGCATTGAAAATATTGTGGGAACCGGATACGCCTTTTTCAATCTCACTCACGAATTTCTCACCGGAGAGATTCCCATTCCCTTTAACCCCGGGAAGATCGTCCTCGAAGTTCTCGAAGATATTCTCATGAGTGACCAAGTGATCGCTTCGGTGAAACGATTGTCAGACCAAGGATTCCTCATTGCACTTGACGATTTTGTTTTTGGTTCCGAACAGGAACAGCTCATTCCCTTTGCCGATATTATCAAGGTCGAATTTCCCGCTCACTCAAAACTGCAGTTGGAAAATGGAATCCGCAAACTCGCGCGAAGTAAAAAGCGCAGCGCTCGGATTCTCGCAGAAAAGATTGAAACAGAACAGGAGTACCAACTCTGCCGCTCACTGGGATTTGATCTCTACCAAGGGTACTTTTTTTCAAAACCGCGGGTGTTCACTTCGGCGATCATTTCTGAAAACAATCTCGAAGCACTGTTGATTCTCAAAAAATTGCAAGATCCGAATATGGTGTTAAAGGATCTCGAAGAACTGATTATGCACGATGTATCTCTCACCTATAAAATCCTGCGGTATATCAACTCCGCCAACTTTTCTTTCCAACACAAAATCGAATCGATCGCTCAAGCAGTAACACTTTTGGGATTAGACACCATTAAACAGTGGGTAATGGTGCTTCTCTTTGCAAAGGGAAATACGAAGCCCGATGAACTGATTCGACTGGCCCTGATTCGTTCAAAAATGTGTCATTTTACCGCAAAACTACTCCATCTTTCCAGTCTGGATAAGTACACAATTGTGGGACTCTTTTCACTTATTGACAGTATGATGGAGTGTCCCATGGCCACAATCTTGGAACAACTTCCCCTGGAACAGGACATAAATGAAGCACTGCTCAATCGCACCGGAGAGATTGGCGAAATTCTCTCTTTTGTTATCGCTTACGAAGAACATCGCGTCGAAGAACTGGCTCAGTTTTATCAAAGCAAACCAGCGGGAGTAGCAGTAGCAATGCAGCGGGGATTTATCGAAGCGGTGCGGTGGAGTCGAGATATTATTGATGCATAAAGAGTTTTTTTTACTCTCTGAAATCCCGATAAAAAAACACGATTGCCGAGCTAACGCAGTACGATGAATTCTCGTAACAGGGCTCCGGCCTTGTTGCGCACATCTTGAAGCTCCGGCCTCAATAAATCGAGGTGGAGCCTCGCGGTCGGTGCTCCAAGGAAGGATCATTGGAACGAGATCGCTTGATTTCCTGCTCGA
>DYSA01000071.1 GCA_020726425.1 Fibrobacter succinogenes
GTCGAGTTCACGATGTGAATTCTGGGTTGAGTCGGCTAAAAGGTCGAGTTCACGATGTGAATTCTGGGTTGTGACAGCTTCGATGTCGAGTTCACGATGTGAATTCTGGGTTGAGTCGGCTAAAAGGTCGAGTTCACGATGTGAATTCTGGGTTGAGTCGGCTAAAAGGTCGAGTTCACGATGTGAATTCCGGGTTGAGACAGCTAAAAGGTCGAGTTCACGATGTGAATTCTGGGTTGAGTCGGCCAAAAGGTCGAGTTCACGATGTGAATTCTGGGTTGTGACAGCTTCGATGTCGAGTTCACGATGTGAATTCTGGGTTGAGTCGGCTAAAAGGTCGAGTTCACGATGTGAATTCTGGGTTGAGAGAGCTAAAAGGTCGAAAACAGAAGGTGAATTGGGGGTCGAGACACCTTCGAGGTCAAAAACACGGTACTCATAACCACAGCGGATACACCGAAGGTAATTGTTTCTCGTGTCCACCGCCGAGAAAACAACATCTGTGGAAAACCCGAACCCCATAGAAATTGTATACGAATGGGGCGATATTCAGTTGTGAATATCGCCCCATTTAAATTGAATTTGGTAACAAATTATAATCTACCATTCATTATAATTTTTGATATCCTGACAGCTAAGTTCATTTTCTGGAGTGATCTGCATTAGTTTTGAGAAGAAACCATAATGGCCAAGTCTAACTTCGCTTTTGTCTGCTCTAAAAGAACCGCCACACTCAACTCCACCATTGATAATATTTGTTGTCATGCCAAATTTTGATTTATTTCTTCCACCTGCAATATCATGTGCATTTGGCATCCACTCACCTGACATAACCATGTGGCAAGATGGCTTCTTTCCTTGTGGTGTCATCCAAAACCAAATTGCACTCATAAATGAGAGAACGGGGTCAGTTGAAACTAAATTAGGGTTATTAATAAGTTTTGTTTTGTCTTTGTATAGAAAATCACTGAATTGGCCATAGTTGTAGTTCCAAGAAAGTTGTTTGGGCCCCCGACCGTGGTATGAATTGCTTCCTGTAGGAGGGTAAATTTTGTTGTTTTGATCAACATACAGTCCTTGCGTAGATGGCCCATATCCACTTTCGTGTATGAAATGAAGTCCCCATGCCCATCTGCCATCTGGGGCATCGGCCCAGCCACCGGTAGTTTCAGATCCGATGTGAGAAAGGAAGCCCACAAGTTCATATTTATTGCTTTCCGCAGACTCATTTCTCAGAAATGTGCTGTAGTCAACTTCTCGTATAGTTTCTGCGGATGTATTGCTTGCGTACTCTGGTACACTGTAATAAGTATAAGATGATCCATCTGCATGCTCAACGATGACTTTGTCTCCACCTGATGTCTCTTTTGTATAAATAGTAGCCTTTATTCCACTTAGCTGCGAAATTGCGGCTTTTAATGCGGTGTACGTAAAGAAGTCTCCTCCGGGCTGATTTTGCTTATAGTTTGGGTCAATGCCGTATCTGTGAGGGAATATCTTTTGATAGGTTACAGAGTCTAGCAGGTCTTCAAGATTTACTTCTTTTTGATTTGGATCAATTAGATTTATTGAGAATTGAGTATTCAGCCCACCTGAAAGTTGGGCTGTGAACGTCGTATCGTTGTAAGTTGTAATAGTAGGTGTAAAGGTAAATGTATAACTTGCAGTTGCTGTTGCTCGCGCGTCGTCACTCAATTGTAAATTGGTTTGTATAGAAGTCATTGGTACTTGATTTCCATACGACACTGTGATTTTCAAATCTCCACCAGTGTGACTCATTTTTTTAGCTGAAACCGCCCCTGATGGAGAACTAACCTGAACCATGTAGATTCCCGCCGCCACATCCCACACGGAAAGATCATTCTGAACATTCGAAGTTAAATCCATTGATCCAACAACACGGCCGTTGGTAGACACAATCGAAACAGCTCCGTTTTGGTACGATGATGGAAGAGAAAGGAGAGTGGTGTTACCACTTTTAGAGAGTGACATCTCCGCAGATGTTTTCGAAAGCTGTGATACAATCCCCGTAGTTGAAGTGTTCACAGGGACTGCAATTGTGTCATTCCCTTTAGCTGGAATGTTGAATTCAAATGCTCTCGAAGGAACCGTTCCGGCAATCATACTGATCGGTGTCGCTTTGATTTTCACCGCTACATTAGATCGCACAGGAATGTACGCCGAATCAGAAGATAATGGCTTTTGAGATAGATTGATTTTGAGCTCGAACGATTTTTCGCCGGTGATCTCTTCCCACACTTCGTTGACACCTGGTTCATCGCCCAGATTCGCCCACCACCTATTTGACCAGTTCTTACCATTGTGAGAAACTTTTGTTCCTCCGGTTTGATACTCTTTCGATTTGTCCCAAGCCGGATAGTTGGTCGCATTCGCTTCGATAGATGTGGTAAACGATGTATCATTAAATTTAGAATTTGAGGATTTAACATCAACTTTAACCTGTGCAGTCGAAGTCAACCAGCTAATGGTGACATTTTTTGCAGTATTTGCGGTGACCGTTTCCTTCTGTGTTTGTGATCCTGTAAAAGTCACTTCTGCATTGGCATTTACAGTCAAGGGAAACATTGCCGCGGAAACAGATGTGCAAAGAGATACGGCAAGTGTTGCCAATATTAGAGGAAGTGTGCTCCTTCTGCGACTCGTGAGAACTGGTTTCATAAAACCCTCCGTTTATCATTAAATACTCCATTTTTGTATAAGAATAAAACAAAAAAGAGAAAAATGCTGAAATTTAAGACTCTTAACCCCATTGTGCATAATGATTTTTACTATTTTCACTGAGTAAAACAATAAAATCAACGCAACTGCGTATTCAAAGGGAACAATGTGAAAGAAGGATTCATTCCTACAGGGAAGAAAAGCGCTGACTTTCGGCACTTTTACGAACAGTATCGTATTCCTGTCTATACCTTTATCCTTAAAATGGTAAAGGATCGGGCACTGGCAGAAGATCTCATGCAGGATACCTTTGTATCTGCGGTGAAATATTTCGATCAGTTTCAAGAAGGGCGAAGTTTCATGAGCTGGTTGTTTGGGATCGCTCACAAGCGAACCATCGACCATTTCCGACATGAAAAAATCGTCCGTGTTCACCGGGACAAAGAAGAGTCTACTCTCAGTGCAGAACTCGACCGTCCCGATGAAGCGTTAGAAAATAATACGGTACGCGCGGCACTCTCTGATGCTTTGGAAACCTTGTCCCCTGTTCAGCGTGAAGTCTTTCTCATGCGGGAAATGGGCGGTGTTTCGTTTAAGGACATCGCAGATATCACCGGGACTAGTGTCAATACCGCTTTAGGGCGGATGCGGTTGGCACTGAAGAATATTAAGATTGAATTTGAAAAGAGAGGCATTTATGGCGTGCGATAAATTTGAGAGCGAAGGACTTCTCTTTTGCGCTGGTGAACTATCTGCAGAACAATCCGTTTCATACGAATCCCATTTGGGTGAGTGTGAAGAGTGTTCGCGTGAAGTAAAAGAGTATACAGAAATGTTTGGAGAGTTTTCTGCATCAGATCTTCTCGCCGAAGTACCTTCTGCTCAGTGTGATGCAAAGATAATCGTTGCTTTGGAAGAAGAAGCAGTTCGTCAATCGAAACCGGTAGTTTCGTTTGGGGGAATATTTACCCTGTTTATTCAGCGTGTTGCAGTTCCGGCTGCAATTTTTCTCATAGCTCTAACCGTGGGATTGCAGATTTCGCATAAATCTTCTGACAATGCCGCTTCGATTGCGAAAACGCAGGATTCTGTAGCAGTTCACGAAGATTCGATTGCTGATACTGGTCGCACATTTATTCAAGGTGGATCAACAGGAGTTATTCCGGTTACACTTGAAGAAAAATAGTGGCCAACTTTGCTGGTGATATGAGGAACTCTTTGCGGGGTTCCTTTTTCTTTTTGAAGGGATGTATATTCTTAAATATGAAACGTATTAAATCATTTCAAGGAGAATCTATGTTTCGAATGATTAAGTCAGTGGCACTCGTTGCTGTTATGATTGTAGCCTCGTACTCGGCGGATGCAGCTGCAAACAATCCATTGCTTGGAAAAGATGTCCATGCTGCCAAAAAAGAGATCGTCAGTTCAAATATCCGGATTTCAGATGCAAAGAAGAACGCTCGTTTCTGGGAGATTTATGCTGCTTATGAAAAATCTTCAGCAGTCGAAACAAAAGCATATTCATCGTTTCTTGAAAAATTCTCCAGCTTTTCGGCGGTTATGACAACCGATGCTGCCGATGCTTTGGCAAAAGAACTTCTGAGAATTCAGGCAACTCGTGCAAAACTCCTTGCAACGGTATATAAACAGATCCGCAAGGAGATTTCAGCACCAGTGGCATCGCGTTTTCTGATGATTGAAAATCGCATCTCCCTGCTCGAAGATTTTCAAGCTATTTCCGCAAATCCACTTGCTCTTCCAGAGGGTGAGCGAGTTATCGAATTTACAGTTGAATAAATATCGTTCGCATATTTCGTAGATAAAGTTACAAAGGCATCCAATAGGGTGCCTTTTTCGTTGTATATTTGGCGAAATGAAAGAAGGTGGAGTGTGGAAGATTCGTCGGTTGGAATTCGCAAAGAACAGAATCTGTTGAAACAGCTCTACTTCTGGTCATTCATCGCCTTTGGGATGATCTCTCCTTTTGCGGTAATCTTTTTTAAAAAAGTATTGGTTTCCCCGACTGGTGAACCGGATGTGCGTTTGGTTGGTATCATTCTCTCTCTTGCTTCGGTGACAGGGTTTGTTGCAAATCTTGTTACAGGGTATCTTTCTGATAAACTTCAAAAAGGGCGCCACATAATCAGTTGGCTCTGTTTGATTGCCTTTGTATCGGCGATTTTAGTTGGTTTTTGCGGTGAACCGATCGTTGTGAATCTTTCTCTTCACACGAGGTTTGTAGTTCTCTTGTTGGCCGTTCTGTTTTATCGCTTCACTATGATGCCACTGAATGCGCTTCTCGATTCGGAAACTATGCAGTTTTTGAGTAAAAATGGCGATCGCTCACAGTTTGGATCGTATCGATTTTGGGGGACAATAGGGTGGGCAGTTGCAACGCCGATCATGGGTTTTCTGCTCTGGCACTTTAACGATTACAAGTTGATTCATTATGTTGGTGCTTTTGCCTATCTGGTGTTTGGATACCTCGGTCTGAAATCTACTGGTGAAGCGGTTGTAAAGAAAGTTACGATTCCGTGGAGCAATCTGAAAGAGGATCGTCCATTTCAGTTGTTTCTCATTTTTGCTTTTGTGGCCGGCGTTGTAGAAAATTCAACATCCAATTACATCGGCTATTTCTTTGATGACGTGATGACATCTCCCTTGCGGATGGGGTTGATTTTTTCGATCTGGACCGCATTAGAGATTCCTGTGATGATTTATTCTAAGAAATTAATCGATCTTTTTGGGAACAAGGGGTTAGTTATTGCTGGATTAATTCTCGGAGCGATTAAGCTTCTCTTGTTTTCATTTTTTACACTTGAAACTCCGTTCTATTTTCAACTGATCGCCGCATTGATTCACGGGCCAGCTTTTGCACTGTTGTTTCTCGGTACTATCGATATTGCAGATCGCCTTGCTCATGATTCCATGAGAGCGACTTACATGAGCGTTACCGCGATTGCTCGGTATACGTTAGCAGGTGCAGTTGGTGGGTGGCTCGGTGCAGAGATTATCTCTCTTGTCGGTGGCGCTCGGTTTATGCAGATTGGTGCAGTAGCGATGCTTCTGTTAATACCACTCTTTTTGCTGTTAGTACGCAGTGAACGGATAAGTTGTAAAAAAGTTAAATAAAATGTTGACGAGTAAAAATGTTTGTAATTATATTTGGTCTCGAAATTGCAAGACATTGAAAGTGAGTTTATAATGTCAAGAAAAGTGATTATTGCCGGTAACTGGAAAATGAACAAAACTGTTGAAGAGTCAGTTGCTCTTGCACAGGGTGTTGTTGCTGAAGTTGGTTCGGTTCAGGATGTGACTGTTGTTGTGTGTCCTCCGTATACCAGTTTGTATGCTGTTTCTCAGGTTTTGAAAGGCAGTAACGTTAAGCTTGGTGCTCAGGATGTGTACTTTGAAGCTTCTGGTGCATATACTGGAAAAGTTTCAATCTCTATGCTCAAATCTTGTGGTGTTGAATTTGTTATTCTTGGTCACTCAGAACAGCGTCAATTCTTTGGCGAAACTGATGAGACTGTAAATAAAAAGACAAATGTTGTTCTTGCTGCAGGCCTTACTCCTATTGTGTGTGTTGGCGAGCTTCTTGAAGAGCGTGAGTCTGGTGTGACTGAAAAAGTATGTGAAACTCAGATTCGTGGTGCGTATGCCGGAATTTCTGCTGCTGATGCAGTTAAAACGGTAATTGCGTATGAGCCTGTTTGGGCGATCGGTACAGGTAAAGTTGCTTCTCCGGAGCAGGCGGAAGACGTTCATGCGTTTATTCGTAAGCTTCTTGCTGATATGTATGATGCTCCAACTGCTGAAATGATTCAGATTCAGTATGGTGGATCAATGAAACCTGACAATGCAAAAGAGCTTCTTGGTAAGCCGAATGTTGATGGTGGACTTATCGGTGGTGCGTCACTTGTGGCTGAACAGTTTAAAGGGATTGTAATTCCTGCGTAAGGACTAGGTATGCTTCTAGGTATTCTTGTAGTTATCTTTGTTTTTGTGTGTGTTGTGTTGACGCTTTTGGTGCTTGTTCAGTCTGATAAGGGCGGCGGTATTTCTGGGGCGATCGGTGGCGGACTCGCAAATGCAAATAGTGTAATGGGTGCACAGAATACTGAAAATATTCTGTCTCGTGGGACAGTTGTTTTTGCGGTTCTTTATATCGTTTTGACAATTGTGATTTCTCTTGGTGTAGCGAAAATTGAAGCAGGAAAAGTACAGGGTTCAAGTATTCAAAAAGTTTTGAATAATGAGACTGGCGAAGTTCCTGTTAAATAGATATATTCTGCTTAGGCAGAGTTAGATGTTCTTTGAAGTGCGGTCGTGGTGAAATTGGTAGACACGCAAGACTAAGGATCTTGTGGGAGCAATCCCGTGGAAGTTCAAGTCTTCTCGACCGCACCATTTATATGGTGCGAACTGTACAAATGAATTTAAAGAAAATCACGATTAAGCGGTCGTGGTGAAATTGGTAGACACGCAAGACTAAGGATCTTGTGGGAGCAATCCCGTGGAAGTTCAAGTCTTCTCGACCGCACCAAAGAGCTCGTCAATTTGACGGGCTCTTTTTTTTATATCCAAAAATGACTCAACGATTCAGCGACCTACGATGAAACGAAAGAGAAGATTATGAAAAAACTATTCTTTGATTATACTCCCGCCGAGATTTCAAATATTCTGTTAGATCGGGGAGAGAAGAAATTCCGAATAAACCAACTTCTTGATTGGGTATACAAAAAATCGGTTATATCGTTTTATGAAATGAAAAACCTCCCCACTTCACTTCGCGAATGGCTCAACGAAAATTTCACCATGATGTTTGAAAAAGCGCCATATCTTGTCACCGCCCCCAATGGTGATTCAATGAAATTTGGCTTTACGCTTTCAGATGGAGCGGTGATCGAATCGGTGATTCTGAAAAGCCGCGATCGAAGGACGCTCTGCGTGTCGAGTCAAGTGGGATGCGCGCTTGGTTGTACGTTCTGTGAAACGGCGAAGCTTGGATTTATCAGAAATCTTTCTGCTGGTGAAATCGTTATGCAGTTGGCCTATGCGAATAATCTCCTTATCAAATCTGAGGAGCGAATCACCAATATTGTTTTCATGGGAATGGGTGAAGCGCTTTCTAACTTTGAAAACTTTGTTCAGGCACTGGAGATTATCAGTGGTGAAGAGTTCTTTGGAATTGGTCGTCGTAAGATTACCGTTTCCACTGCTGGTGTTCTGCCAAATATTCAAAAACTCATCGATCGAAATATCTTGGTTAAGTTGGCGATATCCTTGAACTCTTCAAGCGATGAGGAGCGTTCTGCTGTCATGCCAATAAATAATCGCTACCCGATTTCGGAGTTGATGGCTCAAGTGCGGAAATATACGGAATTTCGCGGTCAACCGGTAACGTTCGAGTACGTTCTGATCAAAGGCAAAAATGATAGTCGAGATGCAGCAGATCGTTTAATAAAATTATTCCGTGGATATCCAGGGAAACTCAATATTATTCCTTTGAATGATTGCACAACCGAAGGATTAGTCCGCCCTGAGGAAAACTTTATTGATCAGTTTTCAAAATGGATTCACGATGGTGGGGTAACGGTAACAGTGCGTCGCTCTGGAGGTCAGGAAATTGATGGCGCTTGCGGGCAACTCGCAGGAAAAGCAAAACGAGGTGAAATTTGATTACCGTGAACATAACCGATCAAGAAGCACCTCAGCGAATCGACCGATTTCTCTGCAAATATTTGAACAAGGCGTCTAAAACTGTGGTGTTTAGACTTCTGCGCAAAAACATAGTGCGGGTAAGTGGGAAACGAGTAAAAGAGAATCACATGCTCGAAGTAGGTGATGTGGTTCAGATGTACCTTTCTGATGATTCATTTGCAGAACTTCGGGAGACTCCCCAAAAAATAACTGCAACCAAGGCGGAACTAGAAATCGTTTTTGAAGATGACGAAATTCTGATTCTCAATAAGCCTGTGGGACTTCTTACTCATCCCGATAAAAATGAGTTCAAAAATACACTGGCAACTCGTGTTCAGTTCTATCTGAAAGATCTTTGTGGAAAGACTTTTAGTCCCGCCCCGATTCAGCGACTTGACAAAAATACCAGTGGGCTTGTCTTGTTCGCGAAAACGTACAACTCCCTTCAGCATTACAACGAACTGATGCGCAATCGCGAATTGGGGAAATACTATCTCACGATTGTCAAAGGCGAATTGAAAAAAGCTGGGGAAGTACAAGGGATTCTCAATAAAGATGAAGTGAAAAACCGAGTGACCATTACTCCATCCGGTGAAGGATTGGCGATTCACACAAAATACACACCTTTGGAAACAAAAAATGGGTACACGCTTGTTGAAGTGGAGCTTCTGACCGGTCGTTCGCACCAGATCCGCGCTTCGCTGGAATATGTAGGGTTCCCGATTGTGGGCGATCTGAAATACGGCGGCAATCGGCGTGAGGGTGAATCGTCGCAACTCCTTCACGCGTGGAAATTGATTCTTCCCGATGGACGTGAGTTCACTCATCGATCGAAAAAAATTGAGCAGTTCTGGGACGGTATTTAGACT
>DYSA01000623.1 GCA_020726425.1 Fibrobacter succinogenes
TCTGATGGATTCAAGAGTAAGGTCAATATCCATATCTGGCCAATAAAAGTGTCCTGGCTGTGGGCACTCGACATGCAGAATAGCTGACACCCGTGCCTCCTTGAACCAAGGGAATTCTTCGAAGGATAAAAACAACTCCTCCTCTGTCGTAAGAAGCCAAATGCCATGAGGAGAAATGTTTGTGACCTCAAGCGGAGAAGTGTCGATGCCAAGCACTTGTGATTTCATTTGTATGCTCCTTGATGATGTTTTCGATGATACGGAGTTCACGCTCTGATATTCCTTGACTTCTGGCGAGTTCAAGACGAGGTTCAAGCCAAAATTTTGCTTCCCCCTGAGGGCATTGAACATGTACATGAATTCGTGGCTCCTCACGGGAAAAGAAGAGGAAGCGAAATCCCTTTTCGATGAAAACAGTTGGGCTCATTGTTGTAGCGTTCCCTTCAAATTCATGACTCAGCGATTTTGTGGCTTGTTTTTACGAGAAAATATCTCTGGCACCTTTTTTATTCGTAAACCTACCCGTAGATGTATCTTCGCAAGCCCCCTCATTCTTTTACGTGTTCAAGAATTGCATTCTCAATTATTTGAAACCAGTCTATGTAATCACTAACAGAGTTTTCAACCAATACGACTTCTTCCTTGGTGAGCTCGCGCGCAAGAACTTGGTTAGCCACTTCTTGAATATCACCCACATTTATCGAATAGACAATTCTATCGTTGCTGGCATTTTCCATTGTCTATCCTCCTAAATTCAATTCATACCTATTGATGAAAAATGTTCTGACGATGCCATTGAATTGCGTTGTGATGCGGTTGAATTTCACTTCTGTCCGGCAAAAGTATTCTTGTCTTGTTGTTCGAGAATACTCTGAGGAATTCATAATCCCCAAGCTTTCCAAAATCTGATGGCAAAGAATGAACCTGTGACGAAACCTGAATCGTGTAGTCATCGAGCAAGGTCAACCAACCAACATCAAAAGCCCAGTGATGGAGGTGGCACAATGCCAATCCGTTCCAAATATCATCTCGTCCCATAGAGCTATGGGGAACAATATGGGCCGCCTCAACCTCCCACGATAAAAAATCGGGCGATTTAAGTTTCATTCCGCAAACAGCACATTTGCAAAGGTACGCTTCTATAACTGCTTGACGAAACCCCCTCGTTCTTAGGACAGCTTCCGTAGTTAGTTTGACGACTTTCTTTTCCTTGTCAAATGGATTGTAGTTTTCAGGTCTTGGAGCGTAGCTTAGATTCTTTACAATTTTCTGAACTTCGTAAGACTTGATTGGTAAAAAACTCTTTTTTGCGGCGGATATGTTTGAAAGGTTTAATGCTTCATCGAAGCCTTTTTCTGTTAACATCCATTCTTTTTTATTCGTTAGATGGAAAGTCTGTGTTGGACGTGAAACCAGTTTCTCTTTTGCCAAAGAATCTGCTGCTCTAAAAAGCAATCTATGCCAGAGGAGAGATTTTTTAACACGGTTTTCTTTACGATATACTGTCTGCAAGAAAGCAGCGCGTTGATGCTCAGTTAAGCCAAAGTCATCCGCTATTTCGTCAACGATTTCTTGTCCAACGCCAAACTCTTTAA
>DYSA01000624.1 GCA_020726425.1 Fibrobacter succinogenes
CCGTGCCCCTACCGAAATATCCGTGTCCCCACCGTTCGGATAATTAATCCGACTAATTATTCCTCGTTGTCGGTAATATTACTCGACCGTTTCATTGCACAGAACTCACCGCACATGGAACAAAGTCCATCTCCTTCGCCAGTAGGAAGAAGTGACTCGCGGTATGCTCGTGCTTTTTCTGGATCGATCGCAAGTTTGTAGACCGTTTCCCAATCCAATGCTTTTTTGGCTTTTGAAATTGCATTATCCCACGCGATCGCTTCGGGGCGGCCTTTTGCAAGGTCTGCGGCTTGAGCTGCGATCCGTGAAGCGATTACCCCCTCTTTTACATCGTCAACCGATGGAAGTCTGAGGTGTTCTGCAGGAGTAAGATAGCAGAGGAAATCGACTCCGGCCATTCCTGCGAGAGCTCCGCCGATTGCTCCGGCGATATGATCGTATCCAAGAGATACGTCTGTGGTTAGTGGGCCAAGCACGTAGAATGGTGCGTTGTGGCAGAGACGTTTCTGGATCTGGACATTGGTTATAACTTGATTGAGAGGAACGTGTCCCGGACCTTCTACGAATGATCCGACGCCTGCTTTGCGCGCTCTTTTTACGAGTTCGCCAAGAATCGAAAGCTCTTCGATCTGAACGCGGTCGGTGGCATCAGCGGTTGCTCCCGGACGGAACGAGTCGCCAAGAGAAATAGCCACGTCGTACTTTTTAAGGATTTCGAGAAGTTTGTCGTACTCTGCGTAAAGTGGTGATTCTTGTTTATTGTGGTGAATCCATTCCATAATGATTGTTCCACCGCGCGACGTTGCGCCGGCAAGTCGTTCCACTTCTTTGAATCGTGCGAACGTCTGTTTGTTTACACCACAGTGAATAGTCAAAAAGTCTACTCCTGCTTTACAATGATCTTCGATTACTTCGAACATCTCATCAGCGGTAAGATCGAGAACTGACTTTTTATTTGCTGCCGCACGGAATGCCATTTCATACAGTGGCACAGTTCCCAATGCGATAGGACATTTTTCTAATAACTGTTCGCGGATTTTGCCAATGTCACCACCGGTTGAAAGATCCATGATTGCGTGAGCACCATATTTGAGAGATACTTCGAGTTTTTCGATCTCTTCTTCGATATTTACGTTCGAAGAGGATGTGCCGAGATTTGCGTTGACTTTAATGGAGGTTCCTTCGCCGATCACCAGCGGTACGATATCGCGAAGATTGTTGCGAACGATACACACGGTTCCTTCGGCAACTTTTTGGCGCATGATTTCAGGATCCATTCCTTCTGCAGTAGCCGCCGCGCGTACTTCGTCACTGATAACACCACTGCGAGCAAGTTCCATACGAGTCATTGTAATCTCCATCGTTTCAGTCCAATTTTACGCACGGAATATAGATAATGGCTTCTTTATATCAAAAGAAGAGGATATGGAAATATCGAATTGCCAAAGTAAGAATGTACGGGTTTTTCAAGTCTTTTAGTTTTGAACGGAAATTGAGGAGGTAGAATATTTCGTTTTCAAATCTTTTTGATCATTTTTTCGTAACTACTCAGGTGTTAGTGGGGGACAAAAACTCGCTTCAGCACTCGTTCCCA
>DYSA01000625.1 GCA_020726425.1 Fibrobacter succinogenes
ATTATTCGTGAAATCGCAGTGGGACGATCATTGGATTCGATTGATTTTGCCCAACTGGCAAAAGAAGTTGAACCGTCAATTGATACGCGTCAAGCCAAGCGCTCCGTGGAACTTCTCATTGAGTTGGGTTTTCTCCTTCTCGATGATTCTGGGGTGATTCGCTATGCCGATCCGGTGATTAATTCGGCAGATCAGCTGAGTGTCACTGCTATTAAACAGTATCATGCAAAGATGATTGAACTTGGTAAAGAGTCTATAGAACGATTTCCTTCGGAGAAACGTGAAATTTCAACAGTGACAGCCCGCATTTCAGAGACAGGGTTTGAGAGAATAAAAACTCGAATCCAAGAGTTTCGCCGTGAACTTCTCCAGATTATTCATGATGATGAATCAGTTGATCGGGTTGTTCAAATCAATATGCAAATGTTTCCTGTCTCTCAATTTAGGGAGAATCGCCATGATTAGGCTCTGTATAGTGATAAGTATTGTTTTGATTTTTCTTGGGTGTGGATCAGAGGTTGCAGATACGGGAAGTGGTTCCGGTTTAGGAAATCCTGTTATTATCGGGATTGCTTCAAATCTCGATGGAACCCCACTTCAAAATGGGAAAGTTACCGTTCGTCCCTTGGGATACATTGCAGGAGAATCGCTCAAAGGCATGTTTGGTGCTGGATTTGACAGCAATGGGGTGCTCGTAACTGATACTGAAGGGAAATATCAGGGCGAACTTCTTTTTCAAGGTGATTGGGTTGTTGAGATTGCAACGTCTACGTCTACTCATGCGGTTACGATGGTTGTACACTTGGATGATTCTACAGAAATAATACCACGTTTAACCGTGACAGAACTCGACACAATTCACGGAAAAGTCACATTTCATGGTGGCGCGGTGAGTGGATGTACAATCAGTCGGTTTGGAAGTGATCAAGTGGTGGTGGCGAAAAGCGATGGCTTGTACTCGATGGCAGTTCCTGTTGGTTCGCATAGTTTGCAGTTTACCCCCGAGTCTGATGCCTACAATACTCGCGTTGTAGAAAATACAGCTGTTCGCGTAGAACAACCGGTGGTGCGGATTCTCGCAAAAAAACCAGTGTCCAAAGATTGGATTTGCGATTCTCTGATTGTTCGTGCAATTTTGGATTCAAATAAATTTACCTTGGTTCCCGTAACTGCGGTAATTGAAAAAAGTGCGAATCGTGTAGCCAAACTTGATATAGATAATACGCTTCACTATTTCAATAACTCTGCCGTTTTTGATACTCTTCTAGAAATGGTAACTGGACTGACCGCCCTTACCGAGATGGAACTTCAGTTGACTGCTATCAGATCTTTGCCTGATAATTTCGGTGATCTCGTGAATATCAAAGAACTGGAACTGGATTATAATCAACTGACAACTCTTCCCGCTTCGATTGTCAAAATAAAGCCCTATGAAGAGTGTTCCTTTACGGGAAACCGAATAGCGTCACTTCCTGCTGATATTGCCGCTTGGGCTACTAAGTATGACCCTGATTGGCAAAAAATGCAAATGACCAAATAGAATATCTCTCTTTTTTAGAATGATAAGGTGTGCTGATGAAGCATGCCTTTTC
>DYSA01000626.1 GCA_020726425.1 Fibrobacter succinogenes
CTATTTCCCAATACAGAAATCAGAGAAAAGCTTATTCAGAATATCATCAGGAGAATTTTTGCCATAAATCTCATCGAATCCGTTCACGAGCGCACGAATCGATTCAGCGACGATTTCCGGTGAGTAGGCGAGATCGACCTCTTCGATTTCAGCAAGCATCCGGCGAATAATTCCCGCTTCACGTTCAGAACCAATTGCCGTTTCGTATTCCATGTCCGAAAACTTCTCCAGCAGAACCGTTTTTACTGCTTCAATAACGATTTCACGTCCTTCGCCATTGATAGCGGAGATCGGAAGCACAGGGATTTTGTGATCCGCAAACACCGATTTTGCTTCCGCACAGTCGCCAAGATCATTTTTATTCACGATTCCAAATAGCGGTTTATCCCGAGGAATCAGGTTGAAATCGTGTTTCGGGAACGGTTGGGAACCATCGACCACCCAGAGAAGAATTTCAGCTTCGTCAATAGCGCCACGAGTTCGCCGGATTCCTTCCAATTCGATTTCGTCATCCGTTTCATTGAGACCGGCGGTGTCCACAAACTGAACCTTGATGTCATCAATCAGACAAGTTTCCGTAATCAAGTCGCGCGTGGTTCCGGCACGACTGTTGATAATCGCGCGATCGTATCCGACAAGCATATTCATAAGCGATGATTTCCCCGCATTTGCCTGACCGACCAAAGCCACGGAAACGCCTTTGTCCAGTTGGTGAAGCACTTCGCGTTTTTTCAACTCTTTAGTGAAATCTCGTTCGATTTTCCCCAGAAGTTCTGCAATTTGAGCCGTAAACGCAGCTTCTTCGCCCACGTCATCGGTTTCAGAAAATTCAATTTCCGTCTCTAATGCCACGAGCATTTTGATAAGATCATTGCGCATGGCATCGAAAAACTGCCGCTCTTCGCCGAGATAGTGCCGAACCGCCGTCCGATGAGCAGTCACTGATTCAGCGTGAATGATCCGGTTGATCGACTCCGCCTTTTTCAGATCCACTTTTCCGTTCAAAAATGCCCGCTGAGTAAACTCGCCACGGCCAGCATAGCGCATTCCAATCTCCAGAGCATATTGAATAAGCCGTTCCACAATGATCGATCCGCCGTGACAGGTCAGTTCGATCATGTCATCGCCGGTAAACGATTTCGGAGCGACATATTTAATCGCCATCACTTCGTCGAGAACTTCCCGTTCATTGCGGATCGTGTAGAGTTTGGTGGTAAACGGTTTTGCCGAATCGAACTTCTCTTTTTCAGCAATCATTTTTGTGAACATTTCAAATGCATCGTGACCGGATATGCGTAAAATTGCCAGTGCTCCAGCTCCCTTGGGAGTCGCCGCCGCAATAATTGTATCGTTTGCAAACATAAAACCTCATTTGTTTGAACGGAAAATAGTGTATTGATCACCGGAAACGGGATCGATTCACCGGTTTGCTCTAATCGCTAACATCTTTTTCATTGGATCGCTCGGTTGAATCCAAGTTCAGTGTACAATAAGAGCACTTTAAATCGTCAATGGATGATGTATCAAGTCCCATTAAACTTTCCCGATTGCCCAGTTTAGGCAGTAGTCTAACTTGGGTGAACTGAAGCTT
>DYSA01000627.1 GCA_020726425.1 Fibrobacter succinogenes
CTTTGGCAAACTCATTCTTGAAATGGGCGAGCGTTTTCAGATATTTCGGAATGGCGAAATCGAAAATTGACCAGAGTTCGGAGAGGTTGTTTTCTACTGGCGTTCCGCTCAGGGCAATGCGATAATCAGCTTTGATTTTTTTTCACCGCTTTGGTCGTTTTAGTGTCAGGGTTTTTAATCGCCTGCGCTTCATCGATAATGACGCAACTGATTTTCTGCTTGGAAAAAATCAGTTCATCGCGGGCAACCAGCGAATAGGTAGTAATTACAATATCCGAATGTTCCGAAAACTCTCTCGCCGAACCGTGGTAAATCGCCCAGAAAAGCGAAGGTGCAAATCGATCCAGTTAGGTTCCCCTGTTGGTCAAAAGAGATATCGATGCGATGATCTGAAACTCTTCGGAAATCAATTCCAACTCTTTCTTCTGTATGATAGCAGTGATTGTCTGAATCGTTTTACTCAAGCCCATACCATCGGGGAGAACGGTGAAAAAACCATTTATATAAATGTTCACCGCCCACAGAAATTCGTGGTATGATATTGACTAAGTGCGGCGTTGAGCACCAAAGTAACGGGGTAGGGCTTGCATGATGAATAGAGATGCAAATGAGTTGATATATTGGCAATCAACTCATTTTAAATATTCGCCTGAATCGAAAAGTTCCGTAAGTTGTTTTAGATTGGGACGTTCGATAAAAAATTCGTCTGGCTTCTTCGACGGGAATTTTCATAAATTGAATCTAAAATTCAATCAGTTCATTTCACGAAGCCTCCATTTTCTGAAACTCTTCACGGGAATAACCGAACTGAAAATTGCGGTACTTAATTGAAATTGAATAAGTTAATACAGATAAAGAGAGCTGGTTAGATTTTTCGCGAAAGCTTTTTCTTTCACCACCGGTTTTGATATGAGGATATTTTTCAACTCTTTGGGGAGAATGGTATTTAGGCTGATTGCGGAAAAGCTCGAAGCGGTGGAAAGAACAAACGGTTCAAGCCGATTCGATGATAGATCAACCGTTGATTCACGGGTAAGACCATAACTCTCTGGAAGACAGGTTCTTATGAGCGAAAGGAGTTTCAAAATCGAACGACAATTTTTCCCTGAGACTGCTCGGTAGAGCGGTTTTTGTCAAACGGTAAACTTATTTTGTATTCTCCATGGTGATCAATCGAACGTTCAAACTTTTTCACTGTTTTTGCCAACTCAAAAACGGAAAGCCAACCGGCTATTGAGTGAGGGAGTTGTATTAGTTTCAAAAGATCCGGTATAAATCGATTTTCCACTGAATGGTACGTGATATTTGATGCGGATTGTTTTCTTTGTCTTGTGCATGACCCACATTCTATGCGTAGCGTAGGTGAACCAATGAAGGTACGATTGCAGAAAGTCCTTTCAGTTGAAGATCCATATTCTGATCATCCGTCGAGACTCGAACGTACCCAATTTCAGCCATTTTGATTTCCTTTCTCATTATATTTTCGAGCTTTCAAATGAAAGGTTCTTTGCATGGAACAACAGCACTTTTACCCATTTTCAGAATTCCACCTTTTTGAACAGATCGTATCTGGTCTCGAAGATACTA
>DYSA01000628.1 GCA_020726425.1 Fibrobacter succinogenes
GCAATGGGCCTGAGACAGAAAAACCCCTGCGGAATGCAGAGGTTTATACAACTAAAAGAGCATCCTCTTTTTATGTCCGAAAAATGGGGATCAATGAAATCTGCTCCCCCTTTTCACGACAAAACTATTTCAACTGCAACTTCTGCGGAACCACTTCCGGGCCGGTCACATCTTCCAGAACCTCTTTGCGGCGAATGATCTCCGTGGATCCATCTTCCATTACCATGATCACGGCGGGGCGATAGGTAATGAACTGCATCCACTGGGTTACATTGTACGCGCCCACCGGCCACATGACCAGAGGAGTATTCATCGGAAGTGGCGGAAGATACGCTGATTCTGCGACCACATCGATGTTCATACAGAGTGGTCCGAACAGGGTGCACGCTTCTGCAACGCCGCCGGTGTCAACGGCGGGGGCGATATTAAAGTTATACCACGCACCGGTGTAGAGCATGTTCACGCCTGCATCGAGGAAATATCCCGAGTTGCCATCGGGCAACTGTTTCTGGCCGATCACCGAACTGACCAATGATCCCGCTTCGTCAACCATGTGGCGACCGGTTTCGAGGTACAGTTTCGGCGTCCGTCCATTGGGAAGTACGCTGGTGAGTGTATTACACACCGCTTCCGCGTACGCATCGATTTCAGGAACCGACACTTCTGGAGGAAGATAGATTCCCTTGAGTCGGCTTTTTGAAGGAAACCCACCACCGATATCGATATACTCGAGTTCAATTTCGTGTTCGATTTCTGTGTGAAGCATAAAGTTCACCATCTTCTGAACCTGAAGCGAGTATGCGTTTGGTTCGAGCATAAATGTTCCGATGTGGGAGTGAATCCCTTTGAGTTCGAGCCATTCAGAACGAGCGATCCGCGCTGCCGCATCGGTTGCCTGTGACGTTTCGAGATTGAATCCGAATTTTGACCAGCGAGGATAGGTTCCCGTGTCCATATTGAGACGAATTCCCACCCCAACCTTTTTACCCAAAGCCTTAGCGATTTTTTCCGCGCGGTGCAACTCATTGAAATTATCGAGATTGACGATTGCATTCTCTTCGAATGCCACTTTAAGCTCTTCGTCGCTTTTCCATGGGCCGTTGAAAATAATCTGATCGCCGCGCATCCCGAGACTCCGCGCTTTCTGATACTCAAACCCAGAAACCACTTCCGCAATTTCGCCTTCCTGGTGAAGTACCGAACAGATCGCTCCGAGGTAGTTTGTTTTGTACGACCACGAAAACTGCACGTTCGGATAGCGAGTCGAGAACGCTTGATACGCGCGGCGGTACTGGTTGCGAAGTTGTTTTTCGCTGAACACAAAGAGTGGAGAACCATACTGTTCCACCATAGCTTCAATGTTAGCTCCGTCGATATCTTCTTTGACATTTCTCATGGCAACATTGCCGAATTTGTTCATAACACCCACAACCTGTTTGACGATAGTGGGGCAGATATATCTTTTTTTCATAGGGTATTCCTTTGCTTGTCGGTTCTTTTTTACTCTTTCAGAAAACCAATGTAATTGCGTTTCCTTTGGGCGTTTCGGTGCGCCTGAGGCTCACTGTCGGGCCCTGCCA
>DYSA01000629.1 GCA_020726425.1 Fibrobacter succinogenes
CGGAAAATGTCAGGTAATCATCACTGTGCAGATTCTATTTTCACCGCAAATTTTTTCTCAACTAAAGGAGCCAGAGTGGATATTTTCAGCGCGATTATTTTGGGAATTGTCGAAGGGCTGACCGAGTTTCTTCCGATCAGTAGTACCGGGCACCTTTTGATTGCTCAGCAGTTTCTGGGCGCTCAACAGAGCGATGCATTTAATGTTCTGATTCAGATTGGACCAATTTTGGCGGTGTGCCTCGTGTTCTGGAAAGATATTGTGAAACTGTTCACGGGACTCAAGGATGCGGATACGCGGGATGAGTTTATCAAACTGGCAGTGGCATTTTTTCTCACGGGGATCTTTGGTCTGACGGCGAAAAAACTGGGCCTTGAACTTCCCGAAACGGTTCTTCCCATCGCAATCGCCTTAATTGTTGGAGGAATAATCATTTTCTTGGCAGAAAAAAAGGTTGCCGGAAAAGTATTGACCGACAAATACACGTGGGGAGTCGTAGTCGCAGTGGCTGTTTCTCAACTTGTGGCGGCGATTTTCCCCGGAACTTCACGTTCAGGAGCGGTAGTTGTGGCGGCACTTTTGTTGGGGCTTTCGCGTCCGGCAGCGGTGCGGTTTGCGTTTCTTGTGGGGATTCCCACCATGTTTGCCGCCGGTGCACTGCAATTAAAAGATGCTATTGAACTTGGTCAGGCTGCTGAACTGATCGCACCGGCAACGCTTGTTGCATTTGCCGTGGCGACGATCACTGCGTGGATATCGGTGGTGTGGCTTCTCAAGTTTGTTCAGTCCAATACTTTTAAAGCATTTGGGTGGTATCGAATTGTTTTTGGAGCGATTCTGCTTATTTTGGTGGCAGTTGGCGTGATGGACAAAAAAGATGATTCCAAGGTTCCCGAAACCCGCGTTGTGTATCAGATTCCACAAGACTAAACGGTCTTTTTTATAGATAGGTAACGGGGAATGGCCAGCACTATTCCTCGTTTTGTAACTACTCAGATACTTTACAATCAATAAACTTGGCTTAAACAGTCGTAACAGGTTTCCAGACCTGTTACGCACAGCATGAGGCTCCAGCCTCACAGTCGTGATGCGAGGCTGGAGCCTCGAATGCGGCATTCCAAGCGAGGACGCTTGGAACGAGTGCTGGAGTAAATTTCAGTTGAGGAAACTACCTGAGTAGTAAGTGCGTTTTTGATCAGACATTTCAGTGATACAGATCTTCCTCACGCACGGAAGGCTATTTTTCTACCACAATTTTCACATATCCCGGAAGTACCGCTGATGCTCCGCGAAATGTTTCCACTGTTCCCACTGAACTGAGTTTTGAACTGTCAACACCTGCCTGTATAAGAAGATCTCTGACGGTTTTGGCAAGTTGTTCAGCATATTTTTTCATGGCCGGAGCCTTTTTCTTCGATTCAGATAGTGAACCAATCACCGTTACTTTTCGCCACTGGTTATTCTTGAGATACGCGGCGATATAGGGGATCAACTGCTGATCCGATTCAAGCAGAATCGTATTTTCCCAGATAGGGAAACAGAGATACGGGAACACGCCTCGGGAAATCGCAATGGT
>DYSA01000072.1 GCA_020726425.1 Fibrobacter succinogenes
CTCCGGTATCTTTCAACCGGACGGATTTCCTGCTTTGCAGGGCAAACCAAAAAGGGAAGCTTCTGCCTCCCTTTACAATTTCTCTCGCATTTGAATCGGCTAGTTCTTTTTGAAATCGTCCATAAGACTGGTGTAGGTAACAAACCGATCCTGACTTCCATCGGTAATGGTTGAATCGTATGTAGGTTTATTCGCCTTTTCCCATACAGGTTTTCCATTGACCATTTTTTCTTCTTCGAAGTTCTGTTTAACACAGGCAAAACGAGATGTTTTCACGTGAATGGTATCACCTTTAATATCCCATGTTCCGTATGATTCAAAGCGCCAATCCTCTTTCAATGAATGGCCACTCTTCCCTTTTTTCTGTTCAACAAAGGTAGCTTTTCCATCGGGAAGGAACGTAAAGATTTTCTCTTCTTTGGCATCGACGGTATAATCAACACTACTGGTTATGTGCTTTTCAAATTTCCATGTTCCGAGAATGACTCCCCGAAGCTTGGTAGCTTGCACTTGTTGCTCCTTCAATGAAGCCAACAATGTGTCGGCAAATGAAGCGTGTTTTTCTGCCTCAAGTATCCAATCTTTTTCGATAAGCGTGTTGATTGAATCAAGAACCGAATCAATTGCAGTCTGATGCATACCGGTCAATTCCGTTTTTGCACTCTCCTTGAGAGCGGCAAGGCGATTAACCATTTGTGGTTTTTTTTCTGAAAGGCTTTGAGTAAGAACGGATTCCGCATTTTCCATCGCTTCGATCGCCCGCTTATAGCACTCTTTAACCAAACTTCCTTGATTATCTTTCTGAGCCTGTTTTGCATCGAAAAGATCCGATTTCGCCGTGAATAAGAGTGAATCAGGAAGACCGGAACTGGTGAGTTTGTCCAGTCGTTCAGAAGCAGAATCTAACTGTTTTTTACTAACGCCACATCCAGTTAGTACAACAGCAATTGCAATCGCAGAGAAAAATATCCGTTTTTTCATGAAAGCCCCATTCATACAATAAGTTTTGCTCTATATATAATCAATTTCACGCCATTCTGCAGACTAAAAATTGAACTCTAATGGATAAGCATAATTTGCAACTGCGCGAAACCGATACTTTGACCTCAAAGAGAAGATAGTTGCAATACATCCTCTGCGATTGTACTATTACTATGGTATTAATGGATTATCCCATATAAAAGGGTGTACCTTATGAAGTTAAAAAATGTGGCAACACAGGGTTTTCTCGCAGCGATGCTCTTGCAAAGCGCACTTGCCAAGGAAACTGAGCAACAAGTCCCCGGTCTCAATGACCTCTCCACGCCAGGTCTCAAGGCTGAGTTGGCAGTAGGATTCAACTACGATTATCTTCGTTCTCCTCTTCGAGTGGACTATGAACGAGCACGAGGAATGTTTGGCATAAATATCCCGATATCGATCAAGCCAAGCGCTGAAATGGCAGCAGATCTCATGGGAAATATCTCAGACAATTTCACCGATGGTGAATACTTTGCACCTTCAGTGGCGGTAAAACAGTTTGCCAACACCACACTTCAAGTTGATGTTCCGTTCTATGGCGGCGTTCTGGAATGGTCGCACATGCGAATGATGAATGTAAAATACAAAAACCAACTCGGGATTCCCAATTTCACCTATCAACCGGACTCGCTTCCCGGGGCAGGAAATACAGAAAATGTAGACATTTCCCTTCTTTTACGTGGAAATATATCGGTACCTGTTGGATTTGATCTCGGCTGGGAAACCATGACGTTCGGGTATGCATACAAATTCAAAGATCAGTTTCAGGTTGCACTAAATCTCAGTCGTCACTATTTCTACGTCGATCTTCTTGGCGATGTAGACATTGACATTCTGGGTAATATCGATGTTACTCCGATCGTCGATGGCAATGAACTTGAACCAATCCCTCTCGATCCAGACTATAGCCTTCACAATCAATTTGATGGTTTCTACGATCTTAAAAAATGGACACCAACGATTGCCGCTGCATGGACGCCAACTTTCAGAGAGTGGAAAACAGGATTTCAGTTTATCGGTCGATTTGGATTTACGGAAAAGGCTCACGGTTCCCTCTCCGGCGGGTATGCCATTCCATTTTTCATAGATCCTCAGACATTCAAAACCGAAGATCTTTCGGTTGAATACATTACCGATAATATGTCAGAGTTTACCAACAGTGCCACCGATGGTGTTGAATTTCAAACATCCAACGATCTTCTCTGGGCAATGCCGAATGCGTACACATTTGGATGGGATATTGTCGCTGAAAAGCTCAATCTGTCGTATACAAAATTCTCCGGTGATATCCGTATGGAATTAGTTGACAATGATTTCCAAAAAGGTGATGGCGAAGAACAAAAATTCGACACACTCGACGTTCGCATTGGAGCTCACGTTGATCACATGATCATGCTTCAAGGACATTTCCCATGGCTCTTCTTTAACTTTGGGGTATTTGCTTTCGATGTGAACTTTGGTGACAAAGAACAGTTGATCAGCAATGCAACAAAAGACACGAAGGGAATGGTTCCATTCGGCGAGGGAGTGCTGCTTCCGATTGCCAGTGGTGGAATTGTATTAGGAGATAAAATGCAATTCAAAGTTGAAGGTCACTTGGCACCTTTCCCTGCAATGAACACCGGAATCATCTACCACTTCTAATATGAACAGCAAAGGATAGAATCATGAAAAAAAATCTATTGGCACTCCTGTTCCTGCTGATTATTTCAGCGTTTGGAGCAACGCAGTCAACATCCCTTGTGTTGACTGAATTTCCCGCAGCGATTGTTCACCCTGACTCTTCGGTGGCGATAAAATGGACAGGGCAAAATCTTGAAACAGCAACGATTTACTATGGTTCAAAACCGGGTGGATCAAAAATCAGCAACTATTCAAAAAAAATAAGTCTAACAAATGTCGAATATACAGACAAAGGGCTTCCTGAACGGGGTATTACATTCACCCCTTCTCAAATTGCAACAATGGGAACGGGTATTTTTTACTTGATGGTTGCTTCGAGTGAGACAAACTACTCAAATGAAATTAAGTTTATTGTAAAAAATGCCTCTTCAGTTCAGATGATCTCACCGGTCGGTGCAAAAATCACCAATGTTACACCTTCATTCCGCTGGACACCGCTATCTGATGTTCCGTACTACCACGTTATTGTGACCGACGAGAAAATCTCTATTGGCTCAGATAACAAAGTCTCAGGGCTGAGTATCATTTGGCAGGCAATTACATCAAGTGATCAGATCGTCTATGGTGCACCTGATCCATCGGGAACAATCACCGCAACACCTCCACCTCTTTCACCGGGAGTAAACTACAGTTGGTTTGTACTGAACAACTATGGTAACAATGCGGCGCTTTCTGCATTTGACATGAAAATCCCCAGTGCCTTTGCTCTCATGGTAGACACGATGAAATCACCAAAACCGGTCTGGCCATTGGACAGTTCTGACCATGATTATACTCAATACTCATCGACCAAACCGTTCAAATTGAAATGGACAAATCTCGATCCAAATGCAAACACGTACAAAGTGTATCTCTATGCAAAATCTGAAGATACTGCTTTTAGTGCAAAAATTGCGGTGTGGGATGGAGAAGTTACAGCCGGTTCTTTCGCCGGAAATGATACCGGATCGATTGAAATCAATGCGACAAATATTCTGACAACGAATGACTACGTTTGGAAAGTTATCGCGGTGAACTCATCCGGTAAAGGGCAAGCAAGTACTCGCAGTTCTTTCCATTTTGATGGTCTGTCAGGTGGAATTCTCGCCAAAACGTATGAAAAAATCACAACACCATCTGGTGTTGTGGAACAAAAAGTGGGACTCGCTGAAATCAAAGTTGAAGTTCTTGATGGATCACTTGAAAAGCCACTCCTGTTCTTTACCGACCAAAATGGGTTCCTCTATCGCAGTCGTCCAGTAGGAACATATCGACTGACCGCAGTCAAAGACGGGTATAAAACTGCGACAAAAACAGTTACCATTACAAAAGGAGATACTTCCAAAGTAACATTCTATCTTGAACGTCCAGATGCTTCGGTATTTGGCTCAGTTCTCGATGCAGATAAAACTCAGCTCAATCTTGCAAAGGTCGTTGGTGTTTCGACATTTGGAGATTCGATCAAGACAGAAACCGATCCTTCAGGAAATTTCGTGTTAAACTGTGGGAAAGGTGACTGGGACATTTCAGCAACAAAAAGCGGGTATGTTTCACCACTTCCTGTACGAGTATCTGTTGACTACGGACAGAGTAAATCGCTCAGTGCTCCAATCACGCTGACCAAAAACAGTTATTCCCTTTCAGGAACTGTTGTCAATAGTCAAGGCGCTCCACTGACAGCAGCAAAAGTTGTCCTTCAAGACAAATTTGGTACCATTATCAGCGAAGTTCCATCTACCAGCAGTTCTGGAGCGTATAGCTTTTCGTTAAACGCGGGGACCTACACTCTTGTGGTTTCCAAAACGGGCTTTACATCATTTTCGGAAACGTTCCAGTTTGCATCTTCGACAGTCAAAACTGTCAAACTTTCCGAAGGTGCAGCTCAGATAAAAGGAAGCATCTATGGAAGAAACTGGAGTAAGGATTCCGTTACTGTCCAAACGATTGCAGCGATCCGCGACCTTACAATTAAAGCTTATGACATAAATAATGTCGAAGTAGCTTCATCTGTAACCGATGTTTGGGGTAATTTTACTCTCGGTGTATCCGGCGGAAATAAACCATACACTCTCAAATACGGGGCTTCTGGATTTATCTCTGATTCTACTACAACGAGTCCTGTTCTCGGGGGATCGACGGTACTTTTTAATGACACCATTAATGGTCTCGCAAATCTATACAGTTCGGTAAAATATTCAGTAGACGGAAAATTAGCAGAAGGTGTTGCTATTTCACTTTCTGATTCGGCCAAGGATATAACGATAGCTACTGGAACAAGTGACAACTTGGGAACGGTAGAACTGTATAAAATTCCGGATGGTATTTATCAACTCAAGGCGGCGGGAAATAATCTTTTTGCTGATTCTATCCAACTAGTATCATTTGATGGTTCTACGATCGAAACGGATGTAATTCATATTGCCAATGGCCGTATCATGAGTGGCTCCTCAATTATAAAAAATATTAAAGTATCTGTAGTTGAAGGTAAAGGTGCGATCAGTTGGATTGTGAATAAGCCGCTTACTGCTAAAGGAAGTGTTGCAATCAATGTGATTTCACCGCTGATTACCAAAGTAAATGAAGGGGATACACTGAGTTCCATCGGTTTAGGTAGCTACAGAATTGAAGTGAATTCAGAAGATCCTTTCGTTCTCGATTGTTCGCGCCATCTCACATCGGTACTCGATGCTGATAGCGCAAAACTCGATACCGTTTACCTTCCATTCTCTCATGTAGCTCCTGAAAATAGCACCTACAGTACCAATGGGATTTCCCTTACGGTTCAAACGGGTGAAGCTCACTTGAAAAGTACGATACAGTCTGCGGTTGCATACTATCGTACCTTTGGAGCGACTGACTACACACAGGCAACCGGAACAGTAGCAACCGACAATAGTTGTACATTTGCTCTTTCCAATGTGGCAGCAGGTACCTATACCGAGTACTACTTTGTTATTACATTGAATAATGGCGATGTGTTTGGATATTCGAAAGAACTGTATCGAACCTTTGTACAACCAAATGCGAAGGTATTGAGTCGAATTGAAGTAATTCCCGTCGCCGATTCAAGTGGATATACACTTCCTCTTGGCGGTACGATGAATCTTGAAGTACGCGGATATTACGGAGACAAGTTTACTCCCGTCGGTGTTTTAAAAGCTGGTGATATAATCTGGGAAAACCCAGGAGTTGCCCTCAGTGCATCTTCTGCTTCTGCGTCGGCGGCACTTACTGCCACAGCGTCAGGTTCGTTAATTATGAAATTCACCGGAGCTGAGAGTGGGTATACTCTGGAGCCGGGTATGGAAAGTTCTGATACGATTACCGTAAACGTAACGACAGCACCACTGGCATCTCTGAAAATTGAGCGTATCAGTCTCCACGAAAAAGATATTGTTCTCAACCGCGTAGGTGCTCAGTTCTCAACTCAAGGATTCGACCAAGGGGGAACGCGAGTACAAGTTTCACCAAAATGGAGCATTACTCCCGAAACAGCGGGAACGATATCCGAGTCGGGAATCCTCACTCTTACACCAGGATTCATAGGGAGAGTTCAGATTTTAGCGTCAATTAACGATTCTATTCGCGATCTGTTTACCCTTTCATCCGAAGATGAGCAACAGGCTCAGCCGGGAATGTTAGTAGCTCATTCGATACGAACCGACGACAAGTTACTGTCGCTTCACGATGGACTCGATCTTTCGATTGCAGTTCCAGAAAGTAGTGTCGTTTCCGGAACCGCCATTATGAGTGTTGATAATCCTTCCTATGATAACAAAGTGTATAAAACAATCCCCGAAGCGGGAATTTCTCTGATTTCCAAAATCTATCAGATACAGCTTCGAGATGCAAAATTTGAATCTGATACTGTTTCAAATGTAACACGTGCATCAAAAGTAACCGCTTCAATACGGATACCTAAACAGTACAAAGAGTTTGTTGATGCAACCGGTTCGCGATTTACTCTTGGCGTGTGGAATCCTGACTCTTTAAAATGGCAGAGTAGTTGGCAGAAATCGAATAAAAGCCGTGCTTCGGATTCGACCGCAGACACTCTTCCTGCAATTTTAGGGTCTGTTACCTGGACTGGCGACACGGTTAACGCGTATACCGTTTCTATCGGCGATGCGTTAAACACATCATCTTCGGTGCAGTTGGCTGTTTTGTTCAATGAAACTGATAATGTCGTTGGTGATTTTGAAGTTTCACCAAATCCATTCTCACCGTATGTTGCCCCTGAAAATGATTACGTTGGGCTTGCTGGAATGAACAGTTCGATTAAAGGAACCTGTTTGAAAATTATCCCGATGAACAGTACTTCCAGTAATAATCCTGATATCACGGTGAACATATACACCGCGAATAGAACGCTCGTTTGGGAAACACAACTCAACAGTGTGATTCCGGGAAAAGAGTATTTCATATTCTGGGATGGTAAAACGCGTATTGGTCGGAGCCAAAGCAAAGACCAAATCAAAACGGCAGAGAACAAAGTAATCTATCCTCAGGGAGATGAAATGTGTCGAAATGGTCGCTACTTTGCAATTGTAACCATCGATGATGGTAATGAGAAAAAACGGTTCACTAAAGAAATAATTCTCTTCAAATAGGCGCGGGGAAAATATGAAAATGAATAATAGCAAAAATAGACAGTCGAGGAATCTGCAGCGCCGATTTTCTATGGCTCCCGTTACCGCGGGAGTTATCGGTCTGATTCTCACTACCGGTGTGCTTGGTGCACAGGATCCAGCAACCCGTGTTGGTGTAATAACTCCTTTTTTCACGGGAACAGATAGTACTCTTCAAAAAAAATCTGTGGAACTTATAAAAACGAAATTTCATACCATTGGTGGGTATGATGTTTATACAGAGAATCGTTTAAAAAATGCCATCGAAGTATTCGGGAAAGATTATCCTCAGTACTGCCAAGAACCGCGGTGTGCGGCGGTTCTTGGAGCGACGCTTGAACTCGATCGCATGGTTTATGGACGAGTTATTGAAAACAAGGATCGTTTTGCGGTGGAACTGACAATGGTCGATGTGGCTTCGCACCGAATTATCAATGAAGCCAGTATCGAAGGAGAAGCGGATATCCCACTCGAAAAAGTGATTGATAACGCCATAGATATTATCCACGAAGTTAAAGATACTTCTGCGGTAAAAGTTACAAAACGGTATTATGGCAAAGAAGTGGACAACATCAAACCAATGGCTTTCTCGTTGGGTGCATTCATTGGAACGGGAACAGTTCTCGCTTTAGCAACGAATGAAAAACAAGACAATAGTATCGAGTACAGTGAACCACTCTCTGGAATCGATCCATCTATGCATTCGACACCAAAATCGGCACGAGCATCCGCAATGGGTAACTGTTACGTGGCTGCCGCGAAAGATGCTTATGGAGTTTACTTTAACCCCGCCGGTGCATCATGGGTTGACGGGGTTCAAGCATCAGTAAGCTATCGCAATCATTTTGGAATGGTAAATTCGATGAGCGCCTCTTTTGTTGCCAATGCGACTCGCGAACTTGGGTGGGGACATTCATTTAGCTATGCAGGTTCTCCCGAGAGTTACTATCAAGAACTCGATTTCGGAACTGTCGTTTCCTATAAGTTCAATGAGCTTTTCGGAAAGCTTCCACCATTTTCTCTTGGTGCGGGATTGAATATTGCTTCAAACAAGACAACGGGAGGAGTGGGAAGTCAGTACGATCAATCGGGAACAGAGTTTGGGTTTGGACTCGATCTGGGAGCTTTAATCGAACTCTCTCAGCGTATTGATCTGGGACTCGTGTTTAATAACGTTCCATTTGTTATGGTGCATAGTAATAGCAGTTCTACCGTTCAGACCAAAGGGCGAAGCACAGAAAATCGTCCCGCTGCATTTAAGCTTGGGGCAACTTACGATGTAGGATATGCCACAATGTTAATTGCAGAAGGTACTCTTCCTCTGTATGACGACCAGAACTTCAGATTTGCGGGAGGATTAGAGCAAAGACTGTTTAGCATTATGCTTCTTCGACTTGGTGCTGAAAAGGAAACGATGCAGTCCTACGACTCCCCATGGCATCTCACCGGAGGTTTTGGATTTGATTTCCCCATCAAAGAGCGAAAAATATCGCTGGATGGATCGTGTGATTTCAATACGACCCGTGACCTTATGGCAATTTGGGATGTATCATTGAAAATCGACCTGTAGATTTATTACTACGAAAAGTATAAAAAGGGGGGAAGTGATCTCCCCTTTTTGCTTTGGGGAGTATTATTAGAATATGGATGAACGAATCAAAAAAGAAATATTGAAAAAAGAGTAGCTACGGTGATTTGACCAGCAATATCTCGAGGTGCATACATGAGAAAAGATCAACTAAATTTACTCGCATAAGGTGTCTATACAAAAGCTTAAAAAACAAAA